>CAZSDE010000277.1:0-5361 GCA_964605435.1 uncultured Akkermansia sp. | reverse complement strand
CCGCAGCGTCACCGGACGGCTCCGGTCCGCAACGCGCCAGAAGAATGTATAATAATTGCCTTTGCGGGCCTGCCGTTCCTCCTGTGTGACGGCTCCGTAGAGCAGGCGCTTGTGCTCGAACGGAAGGCTCTGGTCCATCGCCACGGGCCGATTGTCCGGATCCAGCCGGAAAATCTTGTGCTTCGTGAACCCGTTGGAGGGCGCGGACGCACAGGAGGCAAGCGCAAGGATGCTGCCTGCGGCAAGGGTGACGGCGGCGGTGCGGATGGTCATTCGGCTTGTACTTTCAGCGTTGAGTCCGCCCATGTCAACGTCTGCGATGCCCCCGCATGGCCAGCGGGAACACCTGCTTTGACTCCTGCTGAAAGCATCCGGACAGTGGCGCGTTCTGCTCTGCCGTGCCCATTGCCCTCTTCGATCTCGACCAGACGCTGCTGCCCTACGATACCCAGGCCCTGTTCTGCAACTATGTGCTCCGGAGACAGGGCTGGCGGAGAATGTACCTCGCGGCCTTCCTGCCGGTAGCCCCCCTGCGCGCCGCCGGAGCCGTGAGTACCCGCACTCTCAAGCGCGTCTTTCTTTCCTATCTGTGGCGCATGCCCTCGGACCGTCTGGCCGATATCACGGAATCCTTCGCCTCCTCGGAAGTCCGCCCGCTCCTCTACCCGGAAATTGTCGCCGCAGCGGAACGCCACCGCAGGGATGGCTGCACGCTCATCCTCAATACCGCCAGCCCCGATATCTACGCCCCCGCCATCGGCCGTATGCTGCAGTTCGACCACACCATCGCCACCAAAGTCCGCTGGGATGGCCCGCGGCTGCCACTCGTTCCCAGCATTGATGGACCCAATAACAAGAACGAAGCGAAGCTCCCGGCCATGCGGCACCTCCTTCCGGATGGTTCCCTGCCCCTCCCGGGCGTCTGGGCCTACTCGGACAGCAAAGCCGACCTCCCCATGCTCCGCCTCGCGGAACACGCCGTCGCCGTGAACCCCGACCCGGTTCTCGAAGCAGAAGCCCTCCGCCGCGCGTGGACCATCCTCCGGCCTGCCAGGCCGCAGGCAAGCCGTCTCGCCTTCGGCATCGACTGCGCCCGCCAGTCGCTCGGCCTCTGGAAGCGTCCGGTCAGTTCCTGAGCGGCACACGCCCGGCCGCCGCTGCGTGCATCTCCTCGATCATGCTGTTCACGGGAATCCCACCGATCCGGTACCCCTCGTCGCCCGTCAGCAGATCGTAGGACCGTTCATAGCCACCCGTCGCCGCAATCGCCACCACCGCGCGCCCGGCCACCCGCTCTCCCGCGCGCAGGTCCTGCGCACGCCGGCCGTCCACCCGGTGCATCCCGCACACCTCCACAACCTCTCCCCCGCCAAAAGTGATCCGCAGAAACCCCGTCGCCGGACTCTCGCGGTATTCATGCTTCTGCTCCACCAGCACCGGCAAGCCCCGGAACCCAATGACGGTATCCCCCGCCGCAATCCCGCAGATCGCCCGCGGCCCAGACGGCGTGTCAATCATCACGTCACCAGGCACACAGGCGAGCGCCAGCTTGACACCCGCAAATGGCAGCGCCGCCCGCACCACCGGAAACAGCAGGCTGCACCCGCTCAGCAGGGGAACCAGCAGCACCAGCCCAGCCAACGCCAGCCGCGGCATGGCCCCGGAGCCAAGCGGCCTCTCCTTCATCAATTCCTGCGCCTTCAATCTTCGCCCTTTCCAGTCTGAGCCGCCAGCGATGCCACCACACTGAAATCCTCAAGCGTCGTGGTGTCTCCCTTCACTTCCCCGCCCGCACAGATTTCCTTGAGCAGACGCCGCATGATCTTCCCGCTCCGGGTCTTCGGCAGCGCCGTCGTGAACCGGATGTCGTCCGGCCGTGCAATCGCCCCGATCTCCTTGGCCACATGCGCCTTGAGCGACTTGCTGAGCGCATCGCTCGCATGCTGACCACCCTTCAGCGTGACAAAGGCCACCACGCCCTGACCCTTGATCTCGTCAGGACGTCCCACCACCGCCGCCTCGGCCACGGCCGGATGCGAGACAAGCGCGCTTTCCACTTCCGCTGTCCCAAGGCGATGCCCGGAGACATTGAGAACAGCATCGAGACGACCCACAATCCAGAAGTACCCATCCTTGTCCCGCCGCGCCCCATCCCCAGTCAGGTAATATCCCTGCTTCCGATACTCCTTCCAGTACACATCCACATAGCGCTTCCGGTCACCCCACAGCGTCCGCAGCATTGATGGCCAGGGCTTGCGCACCACCAGTCGCCCGCCCTGATTCGGGCCGACTTCCTCGCCGTGCTCGTCCACAATGGCCGCATCCACCCCGAAAAACGGAAGGGTCGCCGTGCCCGGCTTGGTGGGCGTCGCCCCCGGCAGCGGCGATATCAGAATCGCCCCGGTCTCGGTCTGCCACCAGGTATCCACAATCGGACACCGCCCACCCCCGATCACACGGTGATACCACATCCATGCCTCGGGATTGATCGGCTCGCCCACACTGCCAAGCAGCCGCAGACTGGAAAGATCATGCTTCTCCACATGCTCGTCACCCCATTTGATGAAGGCGCGGATCGCCGTCGGGGCCGTGTAGAGAATCGAAACCTGGTACTTCTCCACAATTTCCCAGAAGCGTCCGTAATGCGGGGTGTCCGGCGCACCTTCATACATGAGCACCGTCGCTCCATTGAGCAGCGGCCCGTACGCAATGTAACTGTGCCCGGTGATCCAGCCCACATCGGCCGTGCACCAGTAGATGTCCTCATCCCGCAGATCGAAGATGTACTTCGACGTCACATACGTCTGCACAGCATACCCCCCCGTCGTGTGCAGAATTCCCTTGGGCTTCCCAGTCGACCCACTGGTGTACAGAATGAAGAGCGGATGCTCCGCATCAAATCCCTTCGCCGGACAGGCAGCCCCCACCCGCGCCACTTCATCGTGCCACCACACGTCCCGACCCACCGTCATCTGCACTTCCTGACCCGTCCGCCGCAGCACAATCACCTTCTTCACCGGTGTCTTGCCCATCGCCAGCGCCGTGTCCACATTGTCCTTCAGCGGCACCACCTTGCCGCGCCCCCAGCCACCATCCGCCGTCACCACATGCGTGGCCCCGCTGTCCATGACCCGATCGTGAATCGCATTGGCACTGAACCCCCCGAAAATCACACTGTGCACCGCCCCGATGCGCGCACAGGCCAGCATCGCCACGACCGCCTCCGGCACCATCGGCATGTAGATAATTACCCGGTCCTTCGCCTTCACCCCATGGGCCAGCAGCATGTTCGCCGCCCGGCACACCTCCCGCTGCAGCTGCAGATAGGTCAGGGTCCTCGTGTCCCCAGGCTCTCCCTCGAAAATAATCGCCGCCTTGTTCCGCCGCGCCGGATTCGCCGCATGGCGGTCCACGCAGTTCTCCGCCAGATTCAGCTTCCCCCCGCAGAACCACTGCGCAAACGGCGCCTTCCATTCAAGCACCTTCGTCCACTTCTCCTGCCACGTCAGTTCCTTCGCCTCCCGCGCCCAGAACTTGTCAGGCGCCTTCACACTCTCTTCCCACAACGACCGGTAATCAGCCATCGACCGGATGCGGGCCTGCTTCGCAAAGCCCGCCGAGGGCTTGAAGACGCGTTTCTCGACGAGCGTGGATTCGATTTTCTGTGACATGGTTTTCAGTCGGGATTGCAGAACGGAAAACCTCTCCCGTAACGGCGGGTCGTTCCGCGCTCAAGCAAAATGCGGGTTTCAAAAATTCCTGCCCGCAAGGTGCAGGATGGCTGACTCGTCCATTCGGCGGCACCGCTTTTTTCCTTCCAGAATTTCTGGTTTTCATGGCAACCCCTCTATTTCCCTCGAAATCAGGCAATTGGTTATTTTGCGCCGGGGCAATCCGATGCTAAAAAATCCTGCGCCAGGCCGCAGGGCGGCAGCCATAGCCTTGCCCGCTCCGTTCTCTCCGCTTTTTTCCGACGCCAACCATGAATCTCCGGGATCACCTGAAGGACATCCTCCCCCAGATTCTTCCCCCCAATCCGGCGGAAGCCATCAAGGGCACCGAACTCATCCGGCTGGTGCGCTACCGCCTCGGCGACGAATACAGCGACGCCACGCTGCGGTACCACTTTTCCATCATGAGCTGCGACCCCAGCAGCCCCATCGCGAAGGTGGAACAGGGCCAGGGTTACTACCTCCGCAAATCCATGCTCGGCGGTGCCCAGGTCTCGGTCACCCAGGCCCGTCTCGGCATGCTCTTTGAAACCGATGCCGAGGCCCTCGATCTCGCAGTCGCCCGGGAACGCAAATTCCGGGCCATCTACGCCCGGGAACAGGAAACCGCCGGCCGCTTCCCCTTGCTGTTTGAAAGCCCGCTCGCGCCGGACGCACCCTTCGAAAGCTTCTGGAAATGCCCTGACGCCGCCGTACTCGACTGGGAAGCCAGCGAACTCCCCTCGCAGGGTGCAAGGCTCAGCCGCCGCACGCTCGCCCTCCGTCAGGCCATGGGGCTCCCGCCCTTCAAGCTCGTGAGCGCCCGTCTCCGCATCGAAGTCACCCACCAGAGCTGCCGCCAGGATTTTTTCCAGGCCCTCAGCAACGCCCGGTGGGCCCACCACGGTGAACTCGTCATAGCCACCAGCCTCGCAGACGAACACCTCGCCGAAGAACTGCGCCAGCTCGGCACCGAATTCGGCATCGGCGTGCTCTGCTACGGACTCACGCACGATGAACTGGACGAACTCCGCCCGGGATACGAAATCCCGAAAATGACCGCGCGCGAATTCGAAGCCCTCCAGGGCCGCCTCAAACCTCAGCGGATCTGCCCATCCCGACCCCGCAGCATCGACTGGGCCACCGTGGAACGCCTCCAGCTCGAACACCGCGAATTCGACGAACTCTTCGAATGGATCTGGCGCTGCGTCCGCGACGAACGCGCCTACAGCCGACGCGAACCCGCTGCCTCCCACCCCGAACCCGAACCCGCCCCGCACGACGGATGAGCCGCATCCTCCATGCTCTGGCCGCAGGTGTCCTGCTCGCCTCGTGCTCGCCCCCTCCCCCGCCCGCTGCCCCCGCGGCCGCGCCCCCCGTCCCCTTCCGGTCCCTCGGCTGGGAAAACGACCGCTTCACCCACCTCGGGCAACCCTTCACAGGCACCACCACCGATCACTACAAGTCGGGCACTCTCAAGGCCCGCTACGGCATCCACGAAGGCAGATACCACGGCCTCGTCGAGGAATGGTACGAAAACGGTCAGCAGAAAACGAAAACGTCGTATGCGCACGGCCGCCACGAGGGAGATAACTTCTACTGGAACCAGGACGGCTCCCTCCAGGTCCACAAAGTCTGGAAAAACGATACC
>CAZSDE010000276.1:1984-5371 GCA_964605435.1 uncultured Akkermansia sp. | reverse complement strand
GGAACGATCTCCACGTTCGGCTGTCCAGTCGTCGAGCGGAACACAAAGACATTGCCACCGGTCACGGCCAGCTTTTCACCAGTCCCCGCAAGGGTCGTGCGCCCGGCTTCCGTGAGGCTGTTCCGGAAGGCAATGAGGGCACCGCCGCGCAGTACAATCGGCACGTCGCCATTCCAGACCACGTCATCGACAGCCCCGCCGAACGATCCCGCATAGGTGAGCGATCCCGTCGTGTAGACGGTCCCGCTGGTATCCACGACGCGGCGTTCATCGGGAAACACAAAGGTACGGCTCGCTCCCGGGTAATTGCCATGGTAGCGGCTTCCCCATGGACCGGAAATGATGCCGGCGTCGGTGTAGCTCGCGCTGACAATGTCCGCCGGAGAAACTCCCGAGGTCCGCCCGAAGAGCCGGTTGATCCCCGGCGCATATGACGCCCCGTAGATCGAATCGACATACACCTCGCGTGAATTAAGCTGCGCCCCGCTCGCACGGCTGAAGGTTGTGATGCGCCCGTAAAGCCCGAGGGAATGCGTCGCAATGATGAGGGATCCATCAAGGAAAATCCGGTCGACCGCGGAACTGGCCACTCCGGACGCCTGCTCTCCGCTCCAGCCGGCTCCGTAGCGGTACAGATTCGTCCCGTAGGCCACCACGTTGATGGATCCATCGCCGGCGAAGGCGGTCGCCCCGCTGCGCGGCAAGGTCACCGTGAGCAGCCATTGCCTCGTCGTCAGATTATACCGCCGCACCGAGTTTCCATAAAGAAACCGCATCTCGTCGCCGACCTGGATGGCCTGCACCCACGGGGTCTGCGACCAGCCTTGAAGCAGCGGCAGCCACAGGGCCAGCAGCAAGAGCCAGAACGGTTTCCGGGGGAATGGGAATGGAGGCGTACGCATGGGCGGAAAAAAGAGGCAGTTGCCTGATTCTCTGCGGCTTCGCACCCCGCACAATCCGTTTTCAGAGCGATTTCATTGAAGCACGTCCACTCCCGCGGGGATGGCTCGGGCTTGACAATCTGCTCACTGTGTCAGCCTGTACGGCTTCACTTTCCGGAATCCCTTCCCCATGACTGCCCGACTCATTTCTCTGTTTCTCGCTGGCACGGCACTCGCTGCGTCGGCTGCCGATCCCCTCAAGGTGCTCTACATCACGGGAGGATGCTGTCACGACTACCCGGCGCAGGCCGACCTCATTCCCCAGGGGGTGGAGGAACGGGCGAACGTGAAATTCACGGTCTTCCTTGATCCGAATACGTCGACGGCTTCGAAGATGAAGATCTATGAGAATCCGGAGTGGGCGGCTCCCTACGACGTGATCATTCACAACGAATGCTATGCGGACGTGAAGGATCCGGCGTGGACGCAGCGGATTCTGAAGCCGCACAAGGAAGGCAAGCCGGGCGTGGTCATTCATTGCGCCATGCATTGCTACCGGGACGGCACGGACGAATGGTTCCGGTTCTGCGGGGTCACCTCGCACCGTCACGGAGCACACTACCCTCACGAAGTCCGCAATACCAACGCCCTTCATCCAATCATGAAGGGCTGGGGCCCCGCATGGGCCAACCCAGCAGGTGAACTCTACTGGATCGAAAAGGTCTGGCCCGACACCACCATTCTCGGCGAAGCCAAGAACCAGGAAAACGGCAAGGCGGAACCCTGCGTGTGGACCAGCAATTACCTCGGCAAAACCCGCGTCTTCGGCACCACCCTCGGACATCACAACGAAACCGTGAACGATGGCAGATTTCTCGACCTGCTCGCCCGCGGCATCGTCTGGGCCGCCGGAAAGGAAACGGATGACTACCTCCGCAAGGCAGAACCAAAGCGCGTCCCCGTCAACCTGGCCAAAGGCAAGGCGGCCAAGGCGTCGTCGGAGGAACGCGACAAGAATAATCTGGCAGCCAATGCCTTCGATGGGAATCCCGCAACCCGCTGGTGCGCCAGTGGCCCGCAGAAGGGCGAATGGCTCGAAGTCGATCTCGGCAAAGCGCAGAGCATCACGGGAGCCCGCCTCGCATGGGAAGGATCGCACGCTTCCTACCAGTTCAAACTGGAAGGTTCCGCCGACGGCAAGGCATGGCAACTGCTGCACGACGCCTCCAGCAATCCCCTCAAGAGCCCCAATGAACTGAGCTGCAAAGCAGACGGCATCCGCTTCGTCCGCGTCACCTTCCTCGGCACCGACGCCGGTGGCTGGGCCAGCCTCTGGGAAATGGCCGTCCACGGCACGGAGACGGAAGTCGTTGCGCCGGCCGGCGCCACCCCGGACGATGCGCCCGTGCTTTCGGATGTGAAGGTTCCGGCGGGCTTCGATGTCAATGTCTTCGCAACGCCGCCGGCTGCCAACTACCCGGTTTATGTGACGGCGGCCCCGGACGGCACGCTCTTTGTTTCCTGCGACAAGAATGGCTCGCTCGACCGCAATCCCCTGCGGGGTTCGGTGGTGCGCCTGCGCGACACGGACGGCGATGGCCGCGCCGACCAATCGAATCTCTTTGTGCCCGATGTCGACAGCCCGCGCGGAGCTGTCTGGGATCACGACCGGCTCTACCTTGTCCACCCGCCGCACCTGAGCGCCTTCATCGATCACAATGGCGACGGCGTCAGCGATGAACAGAAGATCCTCGTGAAGAATATCGCGTTCGGATTCAAGGACCGCCCAGCGGACCACACCACGAACGGTCTCACGCTCGGAATCGATGGCTGGCTCTACGTGGCGGTCGGCGATTTCGGTTTCGTGGAAGCGGAAGGCGCGGACGGCACGAAGCTCGGATTCCGGCACGGCGGCATTGTGCGGGTCCGCCCGGATGGTTCCGGCCTCCAGATCTACACGACCGGAACGCGCAACATCCTCGATGTCGCTCTGAGCCCGCTGCTCGATGGCTTCTGCCGCGACAATACCAATGACGGCGGTGGCTGGGACATGCGCTTTCACCACTTCACAGGCCTCGAGGACCATGGCTACCCGCGGCTCTACATGAACTTCCCGGACGAACACGTCAAACCGCTCGCCGAATACGGCGGTGGCTCGGGATGCGGTGGCGCATGGCTCGACGAACCTGGCTTCCCGGAACCATACCGCAACATCCCGCTCACCTGCGACTGGGGCCGCAGCTTCACCTACAGCCACCACGTCACTCCCAGCGGAGCCACCTTCAAGGACGACGTCCGCGAATTCATCGGCATGACCCGCGTCACGGACGTCGATCCCGATGCCATGAGCCGGATCTACGCCGCCAGCTGGCGCGGTGCTTCCTTCAACTACAATGGCGAGAACGTCGGCTATGTGGTCACCGTCAAACCCAAGGACTACACGCCGGATCCGCTGCCGGATTTCGCAAAGGCGAGCGACCGCGAACTGGTGGGCCTGCTGGCCAGC
>CAZSDE010000276.1:0-1974 GCA_964605435.1 uncultured Akkermansia sp. | reverse complement strand
AGCGGGGCATCACCCCGGTCGGAGATGCCGACAAACGCACCCTCCTCCGCCGCGGACTCAGCCCGGAGGCACAGAAGGAAATCGTCACGCTCATCGATACGACCCCTTCCCTGCCCGCCGCGGTTGCTGCCCTCTTCACAGCCACGCAATCAGGCGGTTCCTTCGCAAAGTCTGTCGTGTCACACACTCTGAGCGCGCGCTTCGCCAAAACCCTGCGCCCGTTCACGATCCGGGCGATGGCAGACCGTGACAGATCGCTCGCCTTCACGGGCGACCTCAAAACGGCCCTTCATGAGGAACTTCCGCGCACCCGCCTCGAAGCCCTCGTGGCGGCGGCCCGGCTCGGCGACCTCTCCCTCGCGGGCGACGCCGCGGCCTCGCTTGGCCATCCGGATCCCGTGATCGCCCACACGGCCTTCCGCGCCCTCGCGGAAATGAAGGGAGCAGACGCCTGCTTCGCCGTGGTCGATGCCACGGATGCTTCCTATGACCAACGGAAAGGAGCACTCTTCGCGCTCATGCGGATGCACGAACCTGCGGTCGTCGACGGCCTGATCGCCCGTGCCGAAAAAGAAAAAGACTCGGCCCGCCTCCGTGGTCTCCAGGGGGCGCTGGCGCGGCTTCATTTCAAGGAAAGTCCATGGAAGGGCGATTCCTGGGGCACGCGCCCGGACACCCGCGGTCCGTATTACCAGCCGGAGAAATGGGAAGCATCCGACCGGATTCTGGTGGCCCTCCAGTCCGCGCTCGGCAAGGCACAGGGCGACGACGCCGCATGGCTGGCCACGGAAATGACCCGCAACCGCATCGAGGATTCGTCAGCCGCCCGTCAGTTGGTGACGCTCGCCGCCACGGACCGCACGGTCCGTTCGTCCCTCATCAGTCAGCTCGTCAAAAAGGACGCGGTTCCGCAGGAAGCGATCGCCGTCATCACGAAGGCAGCCAAGGAGGAGGACACCGCCCCTGAGGAACGCGCCAATGCCATCGCCATTCTGACTCGGACGGACAATGCGGAAGCATGGCAGTCGCTGCCGGCCGCTCTTGCCCAGTTCCGTGGCCCGGGATCGCGCAAGGACGCGCAACGCGCGGAACAAGCCTTCCTCGGAGCCCCGAAACTGGAAAACTTCCACACGTTCTTCGAAACCCTCGCTGCCAAAACCGAAGGCCCCGCCAGCCTCTGGGCGGAAGCCGCCGTCCTCGCCCTCAGCAGCCGCACCACCGGAGCCCCGGAATCGCGCGAACAAACCGGGAAGTCGCTCGAAGCCGGCTGGGCCGAACCGAAGCGCCGCGCCCAGATCCTGACGGCGACTGCGGAGATCCAGCACCGCCCGCTGGCCCCCCGCGTGCTCGCCGCCCTCAAGGACACCGATCCGGCCGTCGTGGCAGCCGCCCGCCGCGCGGTCAAAGCCCTCAAGCTCGACCCGGCGGACGCGGACCTTCCGAAGATTGAATCGATGAAGCCGGAGGAAGTCATCGCAGCGGTCGTGAAGCTGAAGGGCGACCCGGCCATCGGAGCGCAGATCTACACGCAGGCGACCTGCCACAACTGCCACACGGTCGCCAAGGACGTTCCCCAGAAGGGTCCGTACCTCGGCAACATTGCGGATACCTACCCACGCGCGGAACTGGCCGAAGCCATCCTCAATCCGAACAAGACACTCGCTCAGGGCTTCGTCACCAATTTCTTCATCCTCGAAAAAGGCGACCCCGTCATGGGCTTTGTCGTCCAGGAAAGCGCCAACGAAGTCACCATCCGCAATCAGGCCGGTGCCGAACAGAAGATCGCCACGGCCAATATCAAGGAACGCCAGAAACTCCCGACCAGCCTCATGCCCCCGGGCCTCATGAATCAGCTCACGGTCAAGGATTTCGCCAGCCTCCTCGATTACCTGCAGCAACTCGCCCGCGAACAGGCGCAGAAGAAACAGTAATCGGCGTCCCAGCGCCGTCGGCCGGCGGCAAGGTTCCGGAATT
>CAZSDE010000275.1:0-5390 GCA_964605435.1 uncultured Akkermansia sp. | reverse complement strand
CCACCGGAAATCCCAGCAACCCGGCCCCGCTCTTCCAGCCGTCCTGCCCATCCGCGTACGATTGCGCTGCCCAGCCGGCGGCCAGCCCGGCACTGGCGTCATGGTAGCGCCACACATCGCCATAACCGAACACAGAACGCACCGCCCCCAGCTGCAGCCCGCCATTCGCCGCCCCGGGAGTGCCACCGACGCGACGCGATGCTGTCCATGCCGCCGCCCGATCTCCGGGTTCATGACCATCCCGGCGTGACAGAGTGCATCCAGAACCATCCGCCCCAGCCGGCCAGCCCCCTCGGTCGTTGTACACCATTTCATCCATAAGCCGACCCGAAAGATCACGCAGCCGCAGTTCCTCTCCCGCATTGTTCAGATTGCCGGACCATGGACCCAGCACCCCGCTCAGTCCCGTCGCCGCCTCCATGGCCACCGGGTTCCCGGAAATCACCACATAACCCCCAGGCGCAATCGTTGTCCCCGCCGGAAACCGGTAATCAACACCGCCACTGAGCTGCCAGCCACCCAGATCCACAGCAATGCTCAGCCGGTTCCGCAGCTCAATCCATTCAGGTTCTCCCACGCCCGCCGGATGGTACTGAATCTCATTGAAAACTGCCGCCGCCTCGAGCGCCGTCGCGCGCGCAGTGCATCCGGCGAAACAGGCAAGACCCAGCAGAAGAGCAGGAAATTTCATGACAGTGGGCCGATTCTGCCGGAAGCACCGCCGCTTACGCAATCCTCATCCGCGGGAAGTTTTCAGCCGGCTCCCGATCCGCCGCCCGCCGCTCGCGCGGTCCTCATGCCCATGAACGCATGCAGCGCCACACAGCCAATGATGACTCCCGCTCCCGCATAGAACCTCGGCCCCATCCACTCGCTGCTCCCAAAGAACAGCAGAGCCAGCAGCATCCCATACACCGGCTCCAGATTCCCAGCCAGCCCGATCGTGAACGCGGAAATCCGGCGCTGCAGCCACACACACGCCGAGAAGGCAAAGACCGTGCACACCAATGAAAGTATCAGCAGCGGCCACCAGTCACCCGCCGCCGGAACCAGTCGCTCGGACTCCAGCCAGCGCGGCAACGGAACCACCCACCGCACCACCGGCAGCAGCAGAAGAAGAAGGCCCGCAAAAAACGATGCCGCCAGCAGTTCGTAAAAGGTCAGCGGCAAAGGCGGCAGACGCCGCACCAGACGGCCATTGCAGATCGAAAACAAGGCAGCCACCGCCGCCGCCGCCACCCCAGTGAAGAACGAAGGCAGCGAAACTCCTTCGGCTCCCGTGATCACCGCCACGCCCGCCGCCACCAGCACCGCCAGCACACATTCCCCGGCATGCAGCTTCCGCCCGGGCACGAGCAACGGTTCCAGCAAGGCCACCCACAAAGCGGCCGTCGCCACCCCGGCCAGCCCCGTGCTCACATTCCCCAGCCGCCCCGCCAGAAAGAAGAGAAACCAATGGAATCCAATCAGACAGCCAGTGCCCAGGGCCTGCCAGACATCCCGCCGCGTCCCGAACCTCCGCAGCTTCTCACGCCCCACAATGAGCGCAAGCGCCCCGGCCGCCAGACCCGTCCGCCACATCACCAACGGCAGCGATTCCAGCGAAATAAGCCGACCCAGAATCGCCGTGAATCCCCACAGCACAATGATCCCCTGCAGCAGCAGGTGATCGGACCACCGCGCTTTCCCATGTCCGCTCACATCCGCTTCCATGCTCTGCGCCTCACCGTTGCCAAACCTCTGCGCAACCGCATCGCACGGCGCACCTCAGCGGTCCTGCGCCGGAATGTTGTTGAGCGTGTAGTATGCTTCACGGTGCAGCAGCGGATGACCGTCGCCATTGCGGACACCCTCGGCCTTCAGCATGTGCACATGACCCTTCACAAGACCATCAATGCGCAGCCTCACCGACTTGCCGTCCGCCGCCACTTCCGCCGCCTTCACCACCGGCTTTGTCTGGTCGACCTCCGGGCCGCCATACTCGCCGCGGAAAGCCCACGTCCAGGCTTCCATCGTGTAGGAGGCAGGCTTCGCCGCTGCTTCCCGGTCCACCGGTTGCGTGAAGGTCACCGTGAACCCATCCGGCTGCGCCCTCATCTCGTGCATCTCAAACGGAACTTTGCCAGTCCACACAATGCGGTCGAGACACCAGGGCTTGCCGCCCCGCGCACCCCAGCCACGGTCGCTGCCACCCGCAAAGAAATGCCCCTTCGGCGACTGCACCATGCCAATGAGCCCGGAACCAAATCCCTCGCGGAACATGAAAACCGCCCCCTGATACAGCCCGTCCACCTTCTCCAGAAAGACACGCTCAATGTTGCTGTAGCATTGCTCCGCCACAAACATCTGATTCGCAAATGGCCCGAACTTGCCTCCCGATAGATCGGTCACAATCGCCGTCGGACTCTGCCCGACCCGTCCATGCGGCAGCATGACCGCAGGCGGCACCAGCAGAGGATTGCGCTCGCGCTCCTTCACCATCCTCGTGTTGTCGACCGGCTCAATGGGACGCTCCTTGAGATCCGGTGCCTGCTCGTACCACTTGTTGCCAGCCGGATGTCCCTGAAAACTCCCCGGCTTGAGCCACTTGAGCGAACTCGAACCATTCCACGGTCCCTGGTTGTCTGTATAAAAGACGTCTCCTTCCGCATTGAACCCAATGCCCCCGGGACTGCGAATGCCGGAACAAGTGGGAATCGTCTTCCCATCAGGCGTCACCCGCAGCGCCCACCCACGGAACGGATCGTCACTGCCAAACGATCCCGTCAGACAAAGCACCGTCCAGAAATTCCCCTCGCGGTCGGGCTTCGATCCGAACGCGTATTCATGGTAATCTCCATTGAGTCCCCATGCATCGGAGACGGTCTCGAACACATCAGCCCGCCCATCTCCGTCTTCATCCTTCAGCCTCGTCACCTCGGGCCGCTGCTGCACATAGAGCCAGCCATCCTTCCACGCCGCCCCAAGGGCTTCATGCAGTCCCTGGGCGTAGAGACTGACCTTCGCGCCGGAAATGTCCGCATCCTCCGCACCAGTCACCCGGTAAACTTCGCCTCGCCGCGTGGTGGCATACAGCGACCCATCCGGAGCCACTTCCAGACCACCGGTCTCCAGCGCAAAATTGTCAGGATTCGGGATCGCCTGGATCTCGTAATAATCGGATTCCTTCGGATCAGCCGCAAGGGCGGCAGCCGTGCCGAGGAGAAGGGAAAGCAAGGAGCGTTGCATGATCGGATTCGTCGGAAAGTTCAGCGGTTCAGCCATTCCATAGCCACAGTGATCTCGCCGGTCCCGCTGGCGAGGACGGGCCGGACCAGAAGTTCATTGCCGTCGCGCAGCAGGGCTTCGCCACCCTCGATGCCAATCCGCAGGGCGTCATTCAGAATCCACCCCTTGCCATCCTGCTTCAAGGCCCCCGCCGCCACCCGCACATACAGATCCTCAGGAGCCTGCACCAGCCGGATGCGCCGGCTCAGCCGCTCGTCGGATGTCTTGTAATCACCCGCAGGCTCAATCCGCTCGGCCACAAGGGTCTCGCCCATCCGGTAGCGGAAGGTCGGAAAACGCTTCGCATCCAGTTGGTACCCAAGGAACTGAATCCCCTCGGCACGCGGACCGCCCGCCGGCCACGGAGCCCCTGCGTCCTTGAGCCGCGCCAACCCGGGTCGGTCGCCCGTCAGCGCAACCGTACCGAATCCCAGCGGCTGAATCTCACCACCCCCACGGTCGGTCCAATGCTGCCGCGCATCGACAAACGCCCCACGCCAGATCAACGGCAGGCTGAACCGACCGGCATCAAAAACCACATTGACCCCATTCGGATACCCCACCGCAATGCCGCGCGAACTGGCCCCGGCAATGAAATTCCGGTACATGAGGGCTTCCCCATCCTTCGGAATCAATGGCATGCCCGGCTGCTGCTGCTGCGGACGGTCACCGCCACCCTCGCGGCGGCTCGGATGAATCCACTTCGACAGGGCCGTCTCGGAAAACTTCGGCCCAGCCCATGCAAAATAAAGTTCTTCCTGACCCGATCCCTCGAAGTACTCCAGCCTCACCTTGTGCGGTCCCTTGCTCAGCTTGACGCCTTCGTTGCGCACATCGTTGGAGGGATGAATCCCATTATTGTCGATCACCTGCTTGTCATCGATGAAAAGACGCGAACCATCATCGCTCGCGAGCAGAACCCGGTAGTTGCCTTCCTCAGGTGCCGTCAGGGTGCCTTCGAAAACCAGTCCAAAATGCTCGGTCATGCCCTCAAGCTGGATGTCGACCAGCTTTTCCTTGAGCGGACCTTCACGGTGCGGCTTGAGCGAACGGAAATCAGGCAACTGCGACCAATCCCCCAGATAGAGCTGGAAGGAAACGTCATCGAATCCAGGGCCGGCCTCGGCCACCCGCAGCTCGCCATTCATGGCCATGGCATGACCCGGGAAGGTGCAGACATACGGATACACCCCAGCCTGCTCAGGCACCTTGAGAATGATTTCTTCACTCTGGTGCGCAGCGACCAGTTTCGAGTGCGCCCAGATTCTTGGGTGATTCGGCGGAATCCATGCGAGTTCCATGCCCTTTTCAGCAAGCGTCCATGCCTCCTGCGCCACCGCCATCCCCTTGTCATTGGCTCCATCCGCGGCCGGACGGCAGAACACAATGTTGTGCGGCATCTCATCATTGTTCCGGAACACAATCTTCAGCTGCGACCCCGGCTTGGCCACAATGACCGGCCGATCGTACTTCATCTGCCCCTGCGGTGTCGTGATCTCCACCACCGGAAGATCGTCGGCCCGAACCACCGCAGAACCGGCAGCCAGGAACAGATAAAGAAATGGCGAAACTCTCATGAGACCGGGGCCGAAACGCCCCCCGGCAGACGTATATTTCACAGACCCATGAAAATCCGGCGATTCACCACCAGCCAATGGCTGCCAGCCAGCCCAGCCGATGTCTGGGATTTCTTCACCGATCAGGCGAATCTTGCGGCCCTCACCCCTCCGGACATGGGCTTTGTGCCCGGCGAGGCCGACGGACCCGTCCGGGAAGGCCAGATCACGGTCCACCAGCTGCACCCCATCCCATGGCTCCCCTTCGTGCGCACTTCATGGGTCACGGAAATCACTCACGTCCAGTACCCCCACGAATTCATCGACGCCGCGCCCCACAGCCCCTTCGCGTTCTGGCGCCACCGGCACTTGTTCCGTCCGGAAAACGACGGGGTTCGCGTCACCGATGAAGTGCACTGGGCCCTCCCCTTCGACCCCTTCAGCCGCATCGCCGCACCCTACGCCGAGTCCCAGTTCCGCAGCCTCTTCCAATGGCGACAACAGAAACTGGCAGCGCTTTTCCCAGCCAAATCTCCCGGTTAACGAAGTGCCACTTTCGCGATCGGC
>CAZSDE010000274.1:0-5400 GCA_964605435.1 uncultured Akkermansia sp. | reverse complement strand
GCCGGAGGCCCAGCGCGTGCTCGTGCAGACGGCGTATGCACCCGGAGTGCGCATTGATTCCCTCGCGGCCCGGCTCGGGCGGACGCCGATGGCCGTCTACAAATCCCTGCACCGTATCCGCATGGCTCTGCTCGCCTGCACGGAGCGCCACCTCTCAAACGATGCCCTCCCATGAATGATTCGCACCGGAACGATCTCATGGCCCGCTATCTCTCCGGGCTCGCTTCACCGGCGGAAACGGCGGAACTGGAGGACGAACTCACGCGCCATCCTGCTGCCCGCAGGGTTTTCCTCCGCCACGTTCCGGTGGATCCAATCTCATCACGCCACCGCCAGCCGCGATGGCGACCGGGCACCGCTGCGGCGGCCGGGCTCGCCCTCGGCCTGCTCACGGCATCCGTGGTCTGGGGCTTCGTCTCGCCATCACCAAGGGCAGCGTCTTCCCAGGTGGCCGCCCTCCACCACGGATCGTTCGAACCGCCTGCCCCAGCGGTAGGCCGCGGCTTCCCGCGCACCCCCTCCACATGGAGCGGCGATCCCGCGGAAATCGTGCCAGGGCCCGGCCCGGACCACGGACACATGCTCCAGTTCATTGAGCCAGCCCCGGACGCCAGCACCCCAGAGGGCCGCGCCCTTTCCTGCGATGTCTTCCAGATCGTTGACCTCCGGCCGCTGGTGCAGCAGATTCCTCCCGGCCATGAAGCCACCCTCGAACTCAGCGCCGCCATGCACGACGCAAGGCCCTCCCGCATGCCGTCGCTCACGTTCCTCTGCCAGATGTTCCTTTTCAGCGGCTCGCCGGAATCCATGCACCAGCAATGGCCCCACGCCCACCGCAGTGCCCTCGCCAGTTCGGCTCGTCTCGTCGATTCCGCAGGTCTCCAGCCCGCGGGATGGCAGACCCTGAGCACACGATGCCTCTTCCCGCGCGACGCCACCTTCGCCGTCGTCCAGATCGGTGCCCGCCGCAATGGATCCCACCAGGGCCCACTCATGGCCTTCGCCGACCACATTTCTCTGAAACTCCGCACCCAACCCATTCTCCCCGTAAAGCCATGAACCGCCTGCTGCTTCTGCTCTCCCTATCCACATCGGCCGTCTCTCACGGACTCGATTACCCGCATTCAACCGACGAACCCCAGCCGTCGGGCTGGCCCCTGACCGCCGAAGAACGCGCCTACATCACCGGGAAACCGGAACACGACCGCCGCCCCGGCCGCGAAAGCAATCAGCACCTCCCGAAGCTCTGGCCGGTCGTCCCGTGCGCAGGCTTCTTCGGTGGCGATGCATGGCTCAAACTTCACGAAGCCCACGTCCGTACCGTGCAGGCAAATCAGGGTCCCATCGATGTCCTCCTCGTGGGCGACAGCATCACGATCCAATGGGGCGAAGCATGGAAGAAGCATTTCCCCAGCCTCAGGACCGTCAATATCGGCATCGGGGGAGACAAAACCCAGAATGTTCTCTGGCGTCTCGATCATGGCGGCACCGACGGCCTCCAGCCCAAAGCGATCGTTCTCATGATCGGCAACAACAACATGTTCTTCACGCCGGAAACAGGCACGGAAGCCGCCGCCCGCGGCATCCAGATGTGCGCCCGGAACCTCCACGCAAGATTCCCCGACGCCCGTATCATCGTCACCGATATCCTGCCCGCCCACGCCCCGGGCCAGCGGTTCTACGAGGACATCCGGGCAACCAACCGCGCCCTCCTCCCGCTCGGTGCCCAGAACCTCGACATTTCGCCAAAGGTCCAGCGGCTCAACCTCTGGCCTCATTTCACCAACGACGATGGCTCGATCCAGAAGGATCTCTTCACAGCCGATCAGATTCACCTCTCCGAGGCAGGCTACGCAGTCTATGCGGGGAAACTCAAACCGATCCTTGCAGCCGCACTGTCCGGAACGGCGAAACCCACGCCCGACTAAACAGGCCGCCGCCGCTGCTTCCTGAAATCGCCGTTACAATGGCCTCCGAAGCAACGTTCTGGTGGGCATGCCTGACCTCCGCATTACTGCCCTGCTCCTGACCCTGCCCCTGCTGGCCACGGGAGAAGAAACGGTCCGCTTCAACCGGGACATCCGGCCAGTCCTCTCGGACAAATGCTTTCATTGCCACGGACCGGATGAAAAGGAACGGAAGGGCGGACTGCGGCTTGATGTGCGCAGCGACGCACTCAAGGGCGGGAAATCCGGTCAGCCCGCCCTCGTCCCGGGCCAGCCGGACGAAAGCGAGGTCATCCGCCGCGTGCTCACAGACGACGAAGACGATGTCATGCCGCCACCGGACCTCCACAAGGCCGTGACTCCAGCGGAAGCGGAAACCCTGCGCCGCTGGATCGCCCAGGGTGCCACCTACGAAGGCCATTGGGCCTTCCTGCCTCCCATCGCGGAAACCCCACCGCCCGGAGCCGACCACCCCATCGACGGCTTCCTCCTCCAGACACTCCAGAAACACAGCCTCGCGTTTTCCCCGGAAGCCCCGCGCGAAACCCTCATCCGCCGCGTCACCCTCGACCTCACGGGCCTGCCCCCTTCTCCCGCAGAAATCGACGCCTTCACCGCCGACAACAGCCCGGATGCCTACGGGAAAGTCGTCGACCGCCTCCTCTCCTCCCCGCGCTACGGCGAACACATGGCAGCCCAGTGGCTCGACCTCGCCCGCTACGCCGACAGCAATGGCTTCCAGACCGATTCCTCCCGCGTCATGTGGCCATGGCGCGACTGGGTCATCAATGCCTTCAACCGCAACCTCCCCTTCGACCAGTTCACCATCGAACAACTGGCCGGCGACCTCCTCCCGGAACCAAACCGCGACCAGCTCGTGGCCACCGGATTCAACCGGAATACCCGGCTCAATGGCGAAGGCGGACGCATCGTGGAGGAATGGTTCGCGGAAACTGTCATCGACCGCGTGGAAACCACCGGCCTCACATGGATGGCACTCACGCTGAACTGCTGCCGCTGCCACGACCACAAGTACGACCCCATTTCCCAGAAGGAATTCTACCAGCTCTTCGCATGGTTCAATTCCAATGAGGAAAGCGGTGTGCTCGACTCGGAAGGCGGCAACCGCGGCGGCGGCAATTCCGCCCCAGTCCTCCCCCTCGCGTCCCCGGAACAGGAATCGGAAGTCGCCAGGCTCAAGTCCGCCATCACGGAAGCGGAAGCCGCGAAGACCACAGCCGAAAAAGCCCTCCCCCAGCTCCAGACCCCATGGGAAGAGAAACTCCGCGCCGTCCTCGCCTCGTCCCCGCAGACATGGCAACCCCTCCGGGACGAAGCGGTCCGCTCTTCGGGCGGAGGCGACTTCACCCGTCAGCCGGATGGTTCATGGCTGGCCGGCGGCAAAAACCCCCCGCACGATACCTACGAAATCGAGGCCCCGCTCGCCGCTGGTTCGTTCACAGGCATCCTCCTCGAAGTCTTCCCAGATGCCTCGCTGCCCAACCAAAGCCTCGGCCGCGGCTTCAATGGCAACTTCCTCCTCACCGGCGTCGAAGCCGATATCGTCGCCCCCGATGGCACGGTCACCGCAGCGGACTTCACCCGCGCCGGCGCAGACTACGAACAGCAGGGCTTCACCGTGGCCGCCATCGTGCGCGATCAGCCCCGCCCCGTGAAGGGCAAACGCGCCCGCGCCGCCAACCGCAGTCAGTCGGGCTGGGCCGTCGATGGCAATGCCGCGGACAAACGCATCCCCCGCAAGGCTTTCTTCGCCTGCGAACCCACCACGGTGCCGGAAGGAGCCCGGCTCCGCGTCCGCCTGCTCCACGGCTCCAGCCACCCGGACCACAACATCGGCCGCCTCCGCCTCAGTGCGACGGCTCTGCCGCCCGCAGCCATCTCAGTGGGCGAAGCAACCTTCCCTCCTGACCTGCGGACGGCCCTCGAGACCCCCGCGGATCAGCGCAAACCCGCACAGCAGCAGGCCCTCGCCAAGTACTTCCGCGAAAACGGGGACCACCCGCTGCGTGCTGCCGAAGACCGCCTCGCCGCCGCCCGCAAGGCCCTCGCCGAACTCGAAGACGGCTTCATCACCACCATGATCTTCCGCGAACGCAAGGAACCCCGCCAGGCGGTCGTCCTCAAACGCGGCGAATACGACAAACCAGGCGAACCCGTCAGCCGCGCCCTCCCCGCCGTCCTCCCCCCGCTCCCGGAAGGAGCCCCCGTCAACCGGCTCGGCTTCGCCCAGTGGCTCGTCAGCGGCCAGCACCCCCTCACCGCCCGCGTCTGGGTCAACCGCGCATGGGAACGCTTCTTCGGCCACGGCCTCGTCCGCACCACGGAAAACTTCGGCTCGCAGGCGGAATGGCCCACCCACCCGGAATTGCTCGACTGGCTCGCCGTCGAATTCGTCCGCCGGAACTGGGACATGAAGGCCATGCACCGCCTCATGGTCACCAGCGCCGCCTACCGCCAGGATTCCCGCGTCTCCCCGGAACTCCTCGCCAAAGACCCCGATAACCGCCTGCTCGCCCGCGCCCCCAGACTCCGCCTCTCCGCCGAAGCCCTCCGCGATCAGGCCCTCGCCGCCTCCGGTCTGCTCGTCGAGAAAATCGGCGGCCCCAGCGTCCGTCCCTACATGCCCGCGGCCGTCTGGGACGAAACCAGTGTCTACGGCGACCTCCGCAACTATAAGGCAGACACAGGCGCAGGCCTCTACCGCCGCAGCCTCTACACCATCTGGAAACGCACGGCCGCTCCCCCCACCATGCTCCTGTTCGATACTCCGAACCGCGAAATCTGCACGGTGAAGCGCTCGCGCACCAATACCCCGCTCCAGGCCCTCGCCCTCCTCAACGAAATCACATGGGTCGAAGCCTCGCGCCACCTCGCCGAACGCATGCTCAAGGAAGGCGGGACAACCCCGGAAACCAGAATCGCATGGGCCTTCCGCGCCGTCACCAGCAGACAGCCGGACCCCAGCGAAATCGACACCCTCACCCGCGGATTCACCAACCGACTCCACCGCTTCCGCTCGGAACCGGAAAATGCCGCCAAACTCATCTCGCAGGGGAATTCCCCGCCGGACGCTTCGCTCGACCCCGCAGAACTGGCCGCCGCCACCGTCACCGCCAGCATCCTCTTCAACCTCGACGAAACCGTCACCCGTAACTGATCCCCCACCGCCACCCGCCATGAACTGCAACGACCACCGCTTCCTCGGCCTCAGCCCCGACGCCCGCCGCGAAGTCTCCCGCCGCACGTTCCTCCGCCAGTCAGCCGGCGGCATCGGCCTCGCCGCCCTCAGCCAGCTCCTCGGCACCGGCAGCGCCAGCGCCGCCGCCGTCCCAGGCCTCCCGGGCTTCCCCCACTTCGCCCCGAAGGCCAAACGCATCATCTACCTCTTCCAGAGCGGTGCCCCCTCCCAGATGGATCTCTTCGATCCCAAACC
>CAZSDE010000273.1:0-5411 GCA_964605435.1 uncultured Akkermansia sp. | reverse complement strand
CAGGATCAGACCGACCCCGCCAACGATCAACGCAAGGCCGAATTTCAGCCAGTCCGCAAAGTCCATTGATTTGCTCCCCTCTTGTGCGTAACACTTCCCTTGGTGGTGCTGCGGTGGTCGCGCGCCATCATGCGCTGGCCGGTCCTCCCCCGGGGTCGCGCATTACCCGCCCCGGCGCGTAGATCGTCCCATCCGCGCCGGGGCGGGCTGTTTGCGGGCGTGTAGCTCCACAAGCCTCCGATCCGTCAGGTTCACGGAGCGTGTCAGCATGCCCCACATTTCCAGCTTGTCCGCCGCGCGCGTCACGGATGGTTTCGGAATGTCCAGCACGCGAGCGATGGCGCCCACGGTGACGCCGGGGTTGGCCTCGACGATGGCCAGCACGGCGGCTTGTCGGCACGTCATGTTCTCGTTCCGCGTCCAGCGCAGGTAGGGCTGCGCGGTGACGGGGATCGTGACCGTCTTGGCCTGGTAGGTGGCGGGTTGGTGACCCATGTCAGTGGTCCTTGTTCGTGAGTGGAAGCTTGATGCGGAGATCGAAAGACGCGCCGTGGAACGTGACCGCGCGGGGACGGTTGTTCTTCGTCCATTCGATCTCAATGGTGTCGGGGTCCAGCAGGGCGTCGGGCAGCGGCGGCGCGTCGCGCTGCGCCAGCGACTGCGCGTAAAGCGCGATGCGGTAGCGTTCCAGTTCTTCGCCCCTGTAGCGGTAATGCAGGGTGGCAGGGTCGTCGGTCATGGTGTCTTTCTCCTCAGACAACTTGCAGGGTTCGGAAGTTGTAGATTTGCAGATTTTGTGACCAATCATATCGAGGTATCAGGACCCGCAGGGCGTAAACGAACATCGAATAGCTGCCTTGCATGCCCACGGGTTCGGTGTCGGGTAGATGCAAGGGCATCCGGTGCGCGGCGTCGCAACACACGCGTGTGAGCGCGTCCTTGCCAGCGGCATAGCGCCCGCTTTCGCGGCCCACGACGGGTGGCAGGCCACCCCACGTCACGCGAGCGGTCAAGTAGCGCCCGCGGGGCGTAGCAGGACGGAGGACGGCGATGGACGCCACGGGCGCGGTGCCGTGAAAAACGACATAGGCGGACACGCGGTCCAGGGCGCCGAGCGGCTTGTTGGTGTTGGTCATGGTGTCTTTCTCCGATGGTTGACGATCAGCAAAGCGATAGCGCGCAGGATCAGCCCGAGCATGGCGGGGCCGCCTCGCACATGCGCCGCAGGCAGTCGGCGGCGGAGTGCCATATCTCGTCTGTGTCGGTGGGGGTGCCGGCGGTCCTGATAGCGGCCCTAGCGGCCTCGGCGGTCTTGGCGGCGGCCCAGGCGGCATCGGTGGCGTCGGCGGCCTCGGCGGCGGTGCTGGCGGCGTCCACGGTCCTGGCGGCGGCCCAGGCGGCATCGGTGGCCTCGGCTAGATCTGCGGCCTCGGCGGCGGTCCTGGCGGCGCGGCAAGCGGTGCGGAGATCCACGACGGCAGGGAGCGCGGAGAGCCGCGCGGCTTCGTCGGGGTGGCCTGCGGCGCGGAGCGCCATCGGCGCGGCCGTCCGAACGGCCCAATCGGCGGCGATGTAGCCGCGCATCTTGTCCGCTTCGTCGTCGTCCGATGTGCCGATTAGCAGGGGCACCAGCGGGCGCAGTAGGGTGTCGCGCAACTCGTCCGGCATCGCGTCATTGATGCGTCGCCCGAACAGGGCGAGGACGGGCGACACGCAGGACGGGTGGTCACTCCACGACCAGCCTGCCACATACGCGGCGGCTTCCAGCAGGCACGCGCCGCCTTCGCCGGGGGTATGTGCGCCGCGTCCCAACGGCGGCAGGCTATCCAGGCGAGATAGGTCAATGTTCATGTGGTCGGTTCCTTTTGCGCGGCCAGCACGCGGAGCGTCGCGAGGGTGTCGGCGGCGTCGTCGCGGAGCCATTGCAGCCCCATCGTGGCGGCGTCTGGTAGGCGCGCGGCGGCGGCGTCCGCGTGCAGGCGCACAAGATGCGAGTGCAGCACCGCAAGGCTCACGGCGATGGTGTCGGGCGTGGCGGGCGCGGTCATGCGTCAGCGCCCCAGTAGCCGGCCCATGCGGCGATGACGGCATGGTTCGGCGGCAGATGCCCGCCGTAAGGGTCCGCGTCGTAATAATCGCTAGCCAGGTTTAGCATGTGGTCTAGTGCCTCCTCGGGGTCGTCTGTTGCGGCCGTATCGTGCAGCTTCTCGGCGTCGCCGCGCCAAATCTCGACACTGGCGACGGCGCCGCAGGCGTTGCGGCGCCAGATGACGCGGAGCGCGTTGGCAGGCGTAGCGTCGGCATCTTGCGCGATGACGATACGGTCAGCCTCGCCTAGCGCGGCCTGCATCTCCTCCAGCGCATCCGGGTCTAGGCCCGCGCCGCCCTTGGCCAGATATTCATGGATGAGTGCCAGCGTAGCGCGGGCGGCGGCGGCAGAAATTGTGATTTCGGTCTGCATGGTTGTCACTCCCTCTCAAACGGCTTGCACAACGTTGAAACCGGCGCGGCGCAACTGATCGTGCCAGTGATGGCCGTCGTCCACGGCCAGCGCGTCGCGGAACGCCGGAAAGGCGTCATGGCCAGACAGATCGGCACCGGGCGGCACCATACGCTTGGCGGCGGCAGCGCACGCGGCGCTGTGCTTGTCGTAGCCGCCGCCAGCGGCGAAGCCCCGCACCATGGGCGAACCAAGCCAATGGACGTAGGCGTAGAGGCGCCCGGCGCCGTCGCGCGGATACTTGAACGCGACGGTCGCGACCCGCTGGCCGTCATGCAGGATGACGTAAGCCGAGACGTTGGCGAAGGCGGCGCAGTGCTGCTGATAGATGTCGGTCATGGTGTCTCTCCCTTGCTGGTAACGGAAACTGTAGCGGTATGCTTGACAGGGTGCAATAGGGTCTATGGCGTCACGATTAAGAGAGCCCAAAGGGCCGCGATGCAGAGGCCCCATGCGAGGGTGGCGCCGATGGCGCGGGCGAGGGTGCGGAGGGTCGGCATGGTGTCGGTTCCTTTCACTTGCTGGCGGCGTCATACGCGCGAATAGCGGCCCAAGCGGCGGCTTGTGCATCGGCGGCGGCGGTCCAAGCCGCAAGGTTGTCGGGGTGCCGAGACTGCGCGTAAGCATGCGCGGCGGTGGCGCATTCGGTGCGCGCGTTCACCCATACGGACACTAGGCGTTGGCGGTCAGACATGATGTCGGTTCCTCTCACTTGCTGGCGCCGTAGCAGCCCAAAAGGCGGGCGATACGCATACGGGATGCGGTCGTGATGTGGCGCGGCAGGTGGAGAGAATAGTTCGTGACGGCGCCGGTGCTGTAATCCTCATCTGCGCCGACAAAGGTAAACCAGCGCGGGTTATGGACGGGGTAGCTATCGGCCTCGACGTATCCGCCGCGGTACCAGCGTAGCTCGTCCATAGCCTCGCGGAACGTCACGTCCTCAACGAGAAAGCCGGTATCGGCATAGTCGCCGTGTTTCTCGCTCTCTGGTGTGGCGGTTGCGTAGGTGATGCTAAAGCCGGACATGAGCGTATCCCTTCCGTTGTCGAGCCTCTGGCGCTCGGGAAACCGGGTGGCGGTCCACCCGGAAGCCGGAGCGTCAGCGCGTCGCGATGCCGCGGCGATGCAATTCCGCGCGGATCATGGCTGCGACGCGGGCTTTGCTGGCGCTGAAACCGGCTTGCAAGTCCATGCGCGTGAGTAGCAGGCAATGCGCGAGCCAATGGCTGCCTTGGTTGGCGATGGCGGCGCGGAGGGTTTGGGTCATCTGGGCATCTCCTATTCGTTGACCACTGGAAACCGATATAAGGATGGCCGATCCGGCTTGCAACATCTCTTATGGCGGCGTGAGCACTTTTTTTCGGTAAACGCGGTCAACGAATAACACGGCGTCCATGCGAAGGCGCGGAGTTGGGCGGTATGGGTTAGATTTTGGTCGCGCGTTTGGGTTCGGGCGCGGCGCGGCTGAAAGCGGCGGCGCGCCTGGGAAAAGCGCGGCCGTTGTGCCATTTGGGTTAGGGTGTTGTATATTGTTTAGGTATAAGGTGTTATAATATAACATGTGTATAATAGCGTTTAGGGTCCGGCGGATTTTTCCGGCGTGACCATTTAGCCCAATGACCCAAAACCCCCCGGCGCATCGCCCCCGACGCATCCCGCCGCGTCGCGTCCGGCTCGCAGCTGCATTGCGTCGCGTCGGCATGTTTGGGCATGGCCCAAACCGCCCAACACTTAATGCGTTGCGTCGGCATGGTTGGGCATAGCCCAAACGGCCCAAAGCTCCCGCCGCGCCAGCGCTAGGCATTGCACAAATACCTGCACAATTGAACACCTGTTCATATGTTCATATGACCTGGCGTTTGATCGACTGCAATAGATTGTATAACGAAGGCAATTGGCAGGCCGCGGGGGGAGGGGGCCGGCGGGCCGCCCG
Organism: uncultured Akkermansia sp.; assembly: GCA_964605435.1. Classification (GTDB taxonomy): domain Bacteria; phylum Verrucomicrobiota; class Verrucomicrobiia; order Verrucomicrobiales; family V1-33; genus V1-33. The sequence continues at coordinate 978 of CAZSDE010000273.1, read as the reverse complement.
GTCCAGGGCCGGAGGGGCTACAAGCAATTTTTTATTTTTTGCGAGCTATTTGCCCGCCCGCCATAGATCGTGATACACACCGCCCATGACTGTGTTCTCGCTGCCCTATGAGCCGCGGCGTCTCCAGGCCACAGAGGCGCGCTTGGAGGCGATCTACAACGCCGCGCGGAAGGGTCTGAAGGGTGACACGCTGGCGCTCGCCGCCGGCATGACGCCGACCGAGTACCGTTCGCTCTGCCAGTTCGACCCGCTGGCGGCGCTGGCCGAGGAGAAGGGCCGCGCGGACGGCGAGATGGAGATGGCGGGCGTGCTGCGTGAGGCCGCGCTAGGCGGCGACGCCAAGGCCGCGCTCGACATCCTCAAGCACGTCCACGGTTGGGTGGCGAAGCAGGCCGTGCAGGTCGAGGTCAATCAGACCATCTCGATCACGTCGGCGCTTCAGGAGGCGCAGCGCCGCGTCATCGAGGGGGTGGCCGAGCAGGTCGGCGTGAACGACGCATTGCCGTACCCGGAGCGCGTCCGTGCAGACGGTTAAGTACTCGCCCGAAGACGAGATGGAGTTGATGAGCCGGCTGTGGACGCCGGCCATCAAGGACGACCCGCTCAAGTTCGTGCTGTTCGCCTTCCCGTGGGGGCAGAAGGGCACGCCGCTGGAGCACTTCACCGGGCCGCGCAAGTGGCAACGGGAGGTGCTTCAGAACCTAGCCGACCACATCAAGCGGAACCAGGGCAAGATAGACTTCGACACCTTCCGCATGGCGACGTCCTCGGGCCGCGGTATCGGCAAGTCGGCGCTGGTTAGCTGGCTGGTGATCTGGATGCTGACGACTCGGATCGGCTCAACGACCATCGTGTCGGCCAACTCCGAGGCGCAGCTTCGCTCCGTCACCTGGGCCGAGGTGACCAAGTGGCTGTCCATGTCGCTCAACAGCCACTGGTTCGAGGTCAGCGCCACGCGGGTCATGCCAGCCAAATGGC
>CAZSDE010000272.1:0-5420 GCA_964605435.1 uncultured Akkermansia sp. | reverse complement strand
GGGGAGGCGCTTGGGTGGGGGGGGGGCGGGCGGGGGGGGGGGGGGGATGAAGAAGCAGGAAGGAGAGACGGGAACATGGCGTTGGTCGTGGTATGGGATGCCGCTGGGATCGGCTGCCGTGCTGGTGCTTCTGGGGACGGTGCTGCGGCTGGTGCTGTGGCGGGAATTTGCGGGTGGGGTGGGGATGACGTGGTGGGAACGGGTGCGGGTGGTGCTGACGGGGTTGCAGTGTGATGTGGCGGTGGCGCTGGTGGTGACTTTGCCGCTCGCGGTGTGGTGTGCGCTGCGGCGGACGGCGTGGGAGGGAACGCGGGCTCGGCGGGTGCTCTTCGGGCTGGCGGTGGCGGCGTGGTTCGGGCAGCTCTTTCTGTTTGTTAGCGAATACTTTTTCTTCGCTGAGTTTCTGTCGCGCTTCAATACGGTAGCTATAGACTATCTGATTTATCCTACGGAAGTGACGACCAACCTATGGGAATCGTATCCTCTGGTCCGGCTGGTGCTGGCGTCGCTGCTGGCGGGGGTGGTGCTGGCGTGGGTGAGTTTCCGGGTGGTGCCTCCGCGGGTGGCTGCGGGTGGGGGGCGGTGGTGGCGGGTGCTGGGCTGGGTGGGGGCGGCCGGGTTGGCGGTGCTGAGTCTGCGGCCGTCGTGGCTGCGGGTGGGGAGCGAGCGGATTGTGAACGAGTTGGCGTCGAACGGGGCGGTCTCCGGGGTGATGGCGGCGTGGTCGCGCAATCTGCCGTACGATGCCTTTTATGCGGTGACGGGGCTGCGGGAGGCGGTGCTGCGGGCGCGGGCGGCGCTGGGCGGGGAAGGTGTGGAATTTCCGCATGGGGAACCTCCGGTGCTTGCGGAAGGACAGCAGCCTGATTCGGCGTGGCTTGAAGCGGCGCGGAAGTCACTGATCCGGAGGATTTCCGGGGATGCGGGGCGGCCGCGGCTGAATGTCTGTGTGATTCTCGAAGAGAGTCTGGGCAGTGAATTCTGGGGATCGCTGGGGGCGAAGAACCGTGCTGGCGAGCCGATTTCGATGACGCGCAAGATGGATCGGCTGGCGGAGAGCGAGGGATTGCTTTTTGAGAATCTGTGGGCGGATGGGAACCGGACGATCCGTGGTTTCGAGGGGGTGTTTTCCGGGTTTCCGCCCTTGCCTGGGGATTCGATTCTGGCGCGGGACCGGACGGAGAATGTGGAGACGCTGGCGCGGGTGCTGCAGCGGGATGGCTACCGCAGTCTGTTTCTGTACGGGGGGCGTGGGACCTTTGATTTCATACGGAGCTACACCACGCGGAACGGGTGGGATCGGCTGGTGGAGCAGGGAGATTTTGTGAATCCGGCGCACACGACGGCGTGGGGGGTGTCCGACGAAGATCTCTTTCACCGCGGGATTGAGGAAATGCGGTCGATGCATGCGGCTGGGCAGCCCTTTCTGGTATCGTTCATGACCGTATCCAATCATCGTCCGTACACCTTTCCGGCGGGGAGGATCAAGGATGCGGCCAATCCGGCGGACCGCCGGCCGGCGGTGCGGTATGCGGACTGGGCGCTGGGTGATTTCTTCCGGCTGGCGAAGAAGGAGGCATTCTGGAAGGACACCGTGTTTGTGGTGGTGGCTGACCATGGGGCGCGGGTGTATGGGAGCCAGCAGATTCCGCTGCCGAGCTATCGGATTCCGATGGTGGTGCTGGGTCCGGCGGTGGTTCCCGGGCCGCGGAGGATTGGGGTGCTGGGGTGTCAGCTGGATGTGGCTCCGACCGTGCTGGGTCTGCTTGGGCGGCCGTATGAGAGTCTGTTTTTCGGGTCTGATCTGCTGCGGGAGGGACGGCCGCGGCGGGTACTGATGCATCACAATCGGTCTGTGGGGATTTACCGGGACGAGCGGCTGGCGGTGTTTGGGTTGAACCGAGCCGTGTCGTGGTACCGCGGGGATCCGCGGAGTGGGACGCTGGAGCCGATGGGCGAGCCGGATGCGGTGGCGCGCGGGGTGACTGAGGAAGGGATGGCGTTGTTTCAGGTGGCGGATCTGCTGTACATGAACCGGCTGTTCCGGCTGGGTCCCTGAATGCTATTTCCAATTGCGGTGGCTGGAGTGGGGGGCGAGGGAACGCGTTCCGTTTTTCCTACCATTTCACGACTATGTCACAGCCAGCCAAAGAAGTTCCGCTCATGGAGAAGATTGCCAGCCTCAGCAAGCGGCGCGGCTTCATTTTTCAGTCTTCGGAGATCTACGGAGGGATTGCGGGATTCTGGGATTACGGTCCCCTGGGGGCTGAGCTGAAGCGCAATCTGCGGGACCTGTGGTGGCGGGCGATGACGCGCGAGCGGGAAGATGTGCTGGGGCTGGATGCGACCATCATCATGCATCCGGCCATCTGGAAGGCATCGGGTCATGTGGATACGTTCAGCGATCCGATGGCTGACTGTCTGCTGACGCAGAAGCGGTTCCGTGCTGACCATGTGGATCTGCAGAGTGGGATGGTGTATCGGTTCAGCGGGGCTGTGGGGGATGAGGGTGGGAAGAGCGAGGTGGGTTTTGCGGTGCTGGTGGCGGCTGGCAAGCCGCGGGAGAGTGCCCTCAAGGTAGCGAAGCAGTTTTACGAGCAGCGCGGGGTGAAGAACGCGGTGCCGCAGGGGGGCGAGCAGGGGGAGAAGGTTGAGAACACGCGGGCCTTCAATCCGGAGAATGGGGCGCAGCTGACCGAGCCACGGCCGTTCAACCTGATGTTCCGGACCTTTGTGGGGCCGACCGCGACGGAGGCCGATGTGGCGTATCTGCGGCCCGAGACTGCGCAGGCGATTTTTGCGCAGTTCCGCAACGTGCTGGATACGTCGAGGCAGAAGGTGCCTTTTGGGATCTGTCAGATCGGGAAAGCCTTCCGGAATGAAGTGACGCCGAAGAACTACACCTTCCGGAGCCGGGAGTTCGAGCAGATGGAGCTGGAGTTTTTCATCAAGCCCGATGAAGCCGTTGCGGCGGTGTGCGGGGAAGTGGCGCGCTGGCATGAGGGCGCTGATCTTTCCGAGCCGCGGGACAACTGGGGCTGGGAGATGTGGCATCGCTACTGGGTCGCGCAGCGGACAGCCTTTTATAATGGGATTGGGCTGGGGACGGATGTGCTGGATTACTACTGGCAGGAAGGCGACGATCTGGCGCATTATGCGCGGGCCTGTGTGGACATTCTCTTCAAGTTCCCGTTTGGCACGGAGGAACTCGAAGGGATTGCGGCGCGCGGGGACTTTGATCTCACGCAGCATCAGCAGCATTGCGGGAAGCCGCAGGAATTCTTCGATGAGGAACTGAAGGCGGCGGTGGCTGGCTGGGATGAAGCGAAGCGGGCGGCCTTTGTGGAGCGCAAGGTAGAGGAATTCCGGGCGAAGGCCGGGCAGGCGGCGGCCAAGGCGAAGCGGGAAGCGACTGCGGAGGAACTGGCGTCGGCGGAAGCGCGGGCGCAGCATTGGTGTGCGCGGTTCTTCACGGGGAACTATGTACCGCATGTGATTGAGCCATCGGCGGGGCTTGACCGTCTGGCGCTGGCGGTGCTGTGTCAGGCCTTCCATGAGGAAGACAAGGCGGATGTGAACGGGAAGGTGGAACGCCGCACGGTGCTGCGGTTCCATCCGCGGGTGGCACCGGTGAAGGTGGGGATTTTCCCGCTGCTCAAGAACCGTCCCGAGCTGGTGGCGAAGGCGCGGGAGGTCTATGCCATGCTCAAGCCGCACATGAATTGCTTCTATGACGAGACGGCGGCGATTGGGCGTCGGTATGCGCGGCAGGATGAGGTGGGCACGCCGTTTGGGGTGACCATTGATTTCGAGACCCTTGGCGAGAAGGGACCGGAGCTGGCGGATACGGTGACTGTGCGTGAGCGCGACAGTGGCGATCAGCACCGGGTGCGCATCAGCGAGCTGCTGGGCTGGCTGCAGGGTCGGCTCGCCTGAGGCTGCGGCTGCGGTGCGGGCGGTGGCCGTGATTTCCTGCGGGAGCGGGGAATCGGGTTACCTGCACGTCATTGGCCTGCGGTTTGCCATCGGTGCTGCGGCCGTCCCTGATGAGTTTTTCGAGGAGGGCCTGCATTTCCGCGACTTTGGCTGGCTGGGAGCCGGCGAGGTTGGTGGATTCGGCGAGGTCGCTGTCGAGATGGTAGAGCTGGACGGGCTGGGAGGGGTCGGTCCCCTTGCTCCAGCCGCCGGATCCCTGGGAAGCGATGTATTTCCATGGGCCGAGGCGGAGGGCGGGGACGCCGCTGCTGGCGGTACTGATGGCGTGGGAGCGGGCGGGCTGGGATTGGCCCTTGAGGGAAGCGAGGAAGCTGATGCTGTCCTCGCCGGCGTCATCCGGGAGGGTGGTGCCGAGGAGATCGGCGAAGGTGCGGAGGAGGTCGGCCTGGTGGACGAGGTGCGGGCAGGTGGAGCCGGGGGCCACGGTGCCGGGCCAGCGGACGATGAAGGGGACGCGGTGACCGCCTTCCCATGCGTCTGATTTGGCTCCGCGGAGCGGGCCGCTGGGGAAGTGGCCTTTGGCTTCGAGTTCCGGTTTTCCGATGTAGGGAGCGCAGCCATTATCCGAGGAGAAGACTACGAGGGTGCGGGCGGCGGCGCCCGAGGTCTCGAGGGTGTCGAGGATGCGGCTGATGGCGGCATCTGTTTCCATGACGAAGTCTGCGTAGGGCAGGAGTCCGCTTTTGTTTTTCCATGGGGAATTGACGGCGAGCGGGGTATGGGGGGATGTGAGGGCGAGGTAGAGGAAGAATGGCTGGGGCTGGCCCGCTGCTTCCGAGAGGAAGCGGATGGTGCGGTCGGTCAGGGTGGGCAGGATGGCTTCGAGCGACCAGTTGGGGGTGGCGGGTCCCTGATTGCTGGCCATGTGATTTCCGAGTGACTGGGCTGGGAGGAATTCCGAGGGGATGGTGGTGGTGCGGTTGTTTTCGAGGAAGCAGAAGGGTGGCCAGTTGGGGACATCGGTTCCGAAGTAGAGGTCGAAGCCGCGGCTGGTGGGGCCATCCGGGATGGGTTGGGAGAAGACCTGCTGCCAGACGCGTCGGTGGGCGTCGGTGGCGGTGGCCTTGCCTTTGGGCTGGTCTTTGAAGAGGGCGCTTTGATCCGGGGGGATGGGCCAGTTCCAGCCGAGGTGCCATTTGCCGAAGCAGGCCGTGCGGTAGCCCTGCTGTCTGGCGAGCGAGGCGAGGGTGAGGCGGCGTGGGGCGATGAGCGGCTGGCCCCAGAGGGGGACGATGCCATTCTGGAGTCGGGTCCGCCAGTGGTAGCGTCCGGTGAGGAGGGTGTAGCGGGATGGCGAGCAGACGCCCGAGGACGAATGGGCGTCCGTGAAGCGCATGCCTTCTGCGGCGAGCCGGTCGATGCCTGGGGTGGCGATGCGGCCATGGTCCCGGTTGTAGCATGAGACGTCGCCGTAGCCGAGGTCG
>CAZSDE010000271.1:0-5427 GCA_964605435.1 uncultured Akkermansia sp. | reverse complement strand
CGAGTGCCGCCATGACACGGTCCGGGTTTCTCCGGTTCCTCGGTGCAGGAACCCTTGCGCCGACCGTTCTCACGCAGGCCGCCGCAAACGGGGAAGTGTTGCGCTTCGGGCTCCTCACGGATTGCCAGTACGCTGACAGCGATACCCCGCCGGGTGGACTGAGTTCGCGTTTTTACCGCAAGTCACCCCAGAAGCTAGCCGACGAAATCGCGCGGTTCAATGCGATGACCGATCTGGAGTTTCTGGTGCACCTCGGCGATGCCATCGACCGCGACGAACGAAGTTTCGGGGTCGTCATGCCAATTTTCCGTTCGTCCCGGGTCCCAGTGCTGCAAGTGGCCGGAAATCACGATTACTCGGTGGCGGACGGCATCAAGGAAATGGTCCCCGCGATGCTCGGTATGCCATCGCCATTCTACCGGAGTGACTTCGGCAGGTGGCGTCTGCTCATGCTCGACGGAAATGCTGTCAGCCTGTTCGCATGGCCGGAAGGGTCGCCTCAGCACGGGGAAGCGCTGGCCGTCCGGAAGGCTGCGGGTGGCACGCGGCCGGATTACAACGGCGGCATGGGTGGTCCACAGCTCGCGTGGCTGCGAACCGAACTGGCCGAGGCGCGTTCCAGGGGGCTGCGCTGCCTGCTCTGCTGCCACTATCCGTTGCTTCCGCAGGACGGACATGTCCTCTGGGATGCCCCCGCCGCGCTGGCGCTGCTGCGTGATTTCAAGGACGTCGTCGCCGCATGGTTCAACGGACATAATCACGCCGGCGGCTATGTGACCACTGACGGGATCCACTTCCTGACGTTCCGCGGCATGGTCGAGAAAGACTCAAGTGCCGCCGCCCGCATCGAATGCTTTCCCGACCGCATCGTGGTCACCGGATTCGGACGGGAACCATCAAGAATTCTGCCGCTGTCCGCCGGAGTGTAGCCGCCGCCGGGTTCCAATCGGAACTTGCCTGCCGTGGAGCAGCCCGCTAGTATTCGGCTATGGTTTCTATGAAAATTACAACCAGCCGGGCGGTTCTTGGGTGGATTCTCGGGTTCGCGGTGCTGGGTTTTGCGGGGCATGGCAAGGGACAGAGCCGATTCCGTTCGATGCCTGAGCATGAACGGTATGCGCGGTTCCGGAAGGAGGGTCCGGGATCATGGAAGAGTGGGGCGGTGCGGGGCCGCTGGCTGGAAGGCGGGGCGGCCTTTGTCTACGAGCACGACGGAAAGCGGTGGCGGTTTCAGGCGGAGGACGGGAAGATTGTGCCCGGGGAAGCTGATGCTGAAGACCGGGCACCCTCCAGAGGCGCTATCGATCATGCAGAAAGAGCGAGGGAATGGAACAGCCGGCCCGACCGGGGGCGTCAGTTTCCATCGGCAACTTCGCCGGACGGATCCATGGTGGCCTACCACCACAACCGGAACCTGTACGTCGGCCCAAGTGCGGGAGGGGCCACGGAGGCCATCACGACCGAGGGCCATGACCGCAACCGGCTGCGGTTCGGCTCTGCGAGCTGGGTCTACGGGGAAGAACTGTTTCAGAAGGCCGCCATCTGGTGGTCGGCCGACAGCCGCCGCATTGCATTCTACCGGTTCGACGAATCGAAGGTCCCCGATTACCACCTGACAAGGGACCATACGCAGCGGCAGACGACCCTCGAAACGGAACCCTATCCGAAAGCCGGGGCTCCGAATCCGGTCGCCGACCTGCTGATTTACGACCGGGAAACCCGCAGCACGGTGACCGTTGATGTCCGCAGCGGGGCTCCGTTCAGCGACAGCGTGACCGGACATTATGTCTTCGCGGTGCAGTGGTCGCCGGACGGGCGCGAACTGCTCTTTCACCGGATGGATAGACGTCAGAAAATCATGGAGTTATGCGCTGCCGAACCGGTCTCGGGAACGGTCCGTGTGGTCTACCGCGAGGAACGCCCGCAGAGCTGGGTCGACTTTGAACTCGCGGCCCTCCGGTTCCTTGCCGACGGACGAGCTTTCCTGCGTGAATCGGACCGTTCCGGCTGGCGCAATCTCGTGCGGCACAACCTCGCGGGTGGTTCCCCCGTCGAGCTCACCAGACACCCCTTCGAAACTGCTGGGATTGTGCGCATCGACGAAGCAGCCAACACCATCTGGTACCTAACCCGCAGCGGCGATAATCACATGAAACTCCAGCTGCACCGGTGCGCACTCGACGGCTCGGGCGACACGCGTCTGACGGACCCCGCATGGCATCACGAGGTCAACATTGCCCCGGACGGCCGCCACTTTGCCGACATTGCCCAGCGGCACAACCATCCCCCGGTCACCCGCATCATCCGCCACGACGGAACCGTGGCCGCAGAGCTGGCGGTCAGCAACCTCTCCGGGTGGACGGCCCTCGGTGGACGGATGGCCGAAATGTTCACGTTCAAATCGGCCGATGGAGCAACGGACCTGCATGGCATGCTCCACTTTCCATCGGGCTTCGATCCCGCGCGGAAATGGCCGCTGCTCGTCAGCGTCTATGCCGGACCAGGCACCAATGCAGCCCGCGAAACCTTCAGCCTGCCCGCCGCAGCCACAGAAGCCGGATGGGTGGTCGCATCCCTCGACTCCCGCAGCGCTGCCGGCCGCGGAAGAGCCTTCCTCGACGCCATCTACCAGAAGCTGGGTCAGGCCGAGGTGGACGATCAGGCCGCCGGCGTCAAGGCCCTCAAGGCCCGTCCGTACATCGATGGAAACCGGGTCGGAATCCACGGAACGTCGTACGGAGGAACCGTTTCCGTGCTGGCTCTGCTGCGTCATGCGGAAACCTTCCAGGCCGCCTGCACCTCATCGGGGGTGATGGACTTCCGAAACTACGACAGCATCTACACGGAACGCTATCTCGGTCTACCCTCCGATTCGGCAGCGGCCTACAACGCCGCCAGCCCTCTGCCGCTCGCCCCCGGACTGACCGGAAGGCTCATGATCTTCTTCGGAACTGCTGACAACAATGTCCACCCGGCGAACTCGCTCCAGCTCATCCATGCCCTCCAGCAGGCCGGAAAATCATGCGAAATCCAGATCGGGCCGGACCAGGGCCACGTGGCCATCAACGAGGAACGGCTGCTTGAATTCTTTTCGGATGCCCTCGGTGCAGGCCCCCGATGAAAAAACCCCAGCAGAACGAAAAAAGAGAAAAAACGGCTTGCGTAGCGCAGGCGGCCTACTAGGATCGCCCCTCCTTCCTGCCCGGCCCCTCGCCGGGTGCACAGGATTTATCGGGTGCGGCACCGGAAAAGTTGCCGCTGAAATGACGCAGGTGATACCTTAAGCGGTGGCGCTGGCTCTCCCGGTTCTTCCTTTGTACGGAAAACCAATACCTTTCAGCCATGCCCACCATCAACCAGCTCATCAACAAGGGTCGCCACCCCAAGCGCTACAAGTCGAAGTCGCCCGCGCTGGAGGACTGCCCGCAGCGTCGCGGCGTCTGCCTGCAGGTGATGACCCGCACCCCCAAAAAGCCAAACTCCGCTCTCCGGAAGGTGGCCAAGGTGCGCCTCACCAACGGATTTGAAGTCATTGCCTACATCGGTGGTGAAGGACACAACCTGCAGGAGCACTCCATTGTTCTGGTGCGCGGCGGTCGCGTCAAAGACCTTCCCGGTGTCCGCTACCACATCGTCCGTGGTTCGCTCGACTGCCTCGGAGTCGATAAGCGCCGTCAGGGCCGCTCAAAATACGGAGCGAAGCGTCCGAAGCCGGGCCAGGCAGCCGCCGCAGCAGCCAAGGGCAAAGGCAAGAAGTAATCATCCTCCGATCGTCATCCATTTCATTTCAGGCTTATGGCTCGCAGAAAACGCGTTTACAAGAAAGCGGACCTCCGTGACTCCCGCTACGACAGTCCCCTCGTCGCTAAACTGATCACCCGACTCATGGTTGAGGGCAAACGCTCCATCGCAGAGCGCATTGTCTACGCAGCCATCGACAGGGTGAACGAAAAGAGCGAAACGGTCGATCCTCTCGAGGTCGTCAACCGTGCCATCGAGAACGCTAAGCCGCGCCTCGAAGTGAAAAGCCGCCGTGTCGGTGGTGCCACCTACCAAGTCCCCCTCGAAGTGGCTCCTGAGCGCAGCGAAAGTCTCGCCATGCGCTGGATCATCGGATTCGCCCGCAACCGCAAGGGAACGCCGATGCACGTTGCCCTCGCGAACGAAATCCGCGAGGCCGCCAATGCCACCGGCAATGCCATCCGCAAACGCGACGACGTGCACAAGATGGCGCAGGCCAACCGCGCCTTCGCTCACTTCCGCTGGTAAGAAGCCGTTCTTCACGATTCCCAAGTTTCCCATTTTCTGAACCGCATGTCCACCAACCCGAATAGTCCGAAACGCCAGTTTCCGCTCGAGCACACCCGCAACATCGGGATCTCGGCGCACATTGATGCCGGCAAGACGACCCTGACCGAGCGGATTCTTTTCTACACCGGAATGATCCACAAGATCGGTGAGGTGCACGACGGTGCGGCGACTACCGACTGGATGGAACAGGAAAAGGAACGCGGCATCACGATCACTTCCGCCGCCGTTACCGCGAGCTGGAAACAGATCCCCACAGAAGGGGTCTTCAAAATGTACGAAGGCATCAACCACCGGATCAACATCATCGATACCCCCGGGCACGTTGACTTCACGGCCGAAGTGGAGCGCTCGCTGCGGGTTCTCGACGGGGTGATTCTTGTGTACTGCGGCGTGGCCGGTGTGCAGCCCCAGTCGGAGACCGTCTGGCGTCAGGCCACCAAGTACAAGGTTCCCCGGATGGCGTTTGTGAACAAAATGGACCGCACCGGTGCGAACTTCGACCGGGTCGTTCAGGACATCCGCACGAAACTCGGCGCCCGCGCCTGCCCGATTCTCATTCCCATCGGAGCCGAAGACCAGCTCCAGGGCCAGATCGACGTCGTTGGCATGAAGGCCATCAAGTACCTCGACAACGACAAACTCGGATCGACATACGTCTGCGAGGAACTCACCCCGGACCAGCGGGAAACCGCGGAAGTAGCCTACGAATACCTCAAGGATTCCCTCTGCGACGTCGACGAAGAACTTGGCATGATGTTCCTCGAAGAGAAGCCGATCAGCGTCAAGGATGTCAAATCCGCCCTGCGCCGTGCGGTCATCGCCAATCAAATCGTACCCGTCATCGGTGGATCCGCCTTCAAGAACAAGGGCGTTCAGGGCCTCATGGATGCCGTCGTTGACTACCTCCCCAGCCCGCTCGATATTGAATCCGCCGTCGGTCAGGATCCGGATGACGAAACTGTCAAGATCGAGGCCGTCACGAGCGATCACGAGAAATTTGTTTCCCTCGCGTTCAAGCTTTGGTCCGACAAGTTCGTCGGCAAACTGGTGTTCTTCCGCGTCTATTCCGGAACCGTTTCGAAAGGCGATGTCGTCTACAACCCGCGCACCAGAAAG
>CAZSDE010000270.1:0-5453 GCA_964605435.1 uncultured Akkermansia sp. | reverse complement strand
TCGCTTCCGGCCGTCAATGGGCGCTGGGGCCAGTGATTTCTTCTTTCTGATCAGCCAACGCCATCATTCATCTGCCTGCCATGGAGTATTCCGAACTGCACCGTCTTTATCACCAGCCCTTTTTTGCCCTCATTCAGCAATCGCGCCGGGTGCATGAGGAACACTGGCCGCAGAACGAGGTGCAGTTGTGCACACTGCTGAGCATCAAGACGGGAGGGTGCAGCGAAGACTGTTCCTACTGTGCGCAGAGTGCGCGCTATTCGACTGGAGTGAAGGCTGAGCGGCTCATGGCGAAGGATGACATTCTGGCGCGGGCCGAGGCGGCGCGGGCCAATGGCAGCACGCGGTTCTGCATGGGAGCGGCATGGCGCGGGGTGCGTGCCGGGACGGAACGGTTCGAGCAGGTTCTCGGAATCGTGCGGGATGTCAGCCAGTTGGGCATGGAAGTGTGTGTCACGCTTGGGGAACTGGGTCCGGAGGAAGCGAAGCAGCTGCGCGAGGCTGGGGTGACGGCATACAATCACAATATCGACACCTCGCCGGAGCATTACACGAAGATTGTGAGCACGCATACCTTCGAGGACCGTCTGCGGACGATCCGGCATGCGCAGGACGCGGGCATGAGTGTGTGCAGCGGGGGTATTCTCGGTCTTGGGGAGACCGTGGAGGACCGGCTCAAGATGCTGGAGATTCTCAGCGGCTTCAATCCTCAGCCCGAGAGTGTTCCCATCAACAGTCTCATGCCGATGCCCGGGACACCGCTGGAAGGGGCTGCTGAAGTTGATGTGTTTGATCTGGTGAGGATGATTGCCTGCACCCGCATTGCGATTCCCCGGGCGAAGGTGCGGCTTTCGGCGGGGCGGACGAGGCTGAGCCGGGAGGCGCAGGCCTTGTGTTTCTTTGCGGGGGCGAACTCGATTTTCTACGGGGACCGGCTGCTTACGGCAGCCAATCCTGCGGTGGCGGCCGACCGTTCCCTGCTGGCTGAGCTGGATCTGGTTCCTCAGGAGCCGGACCCGGCGATGGAGGCACCTGATGCCGAACCGGGGCGCGCGCGGATGCCGGCGGTGGCCTGTGGATTCCGTGGGGATGCCTGTGCCGAGCAGCCGTCATGAATGCTGCGCGCCGCCGGTTTCTGAGCCTGCTGCCGGGATGGGCGGCTCTGGCCTCGTGTGAGGAAAAGCAGCAGAACCGGGCTCCCCGGATGCCGTCGGTGAAGTGGAGGGTGGTCTGCACGACCTCCTGGGCGGCTTCCATTGCCTCCGAAGTGGGTGGTGATGCGGTGGAGGCGGTGAGCCTGATGAAGCCGGGCATGAGTCCGCATCAGTTCCGTCCGGCGGCGCATGAGGTATCGAGGATGCTGACATCCGACATCGTGCTGCGGCATGGACTGGGTCTCGATGACGAATGGCCGGTCGATTACGAAGCACTTGAGAAGTACAATGTGCGCCTTGGGGTGGTGACGTCGGCGATTCCTGCCGAAAAACTGATCCGCCGTGAGGAGAATGGCCGGCAGTACACCGACCCCCATGTGTGGATGGATCCGCAGCTGGCGGTTTTCATGGTGCATGCGGTGGAGGCGGTCCTTGTGGCCGCCATGCCCAAGCTGGGTGATTATCTTTCCGGTCGGGCGCAGCGGTTGCGGGTTGAGCTTGGGGAAACCGACCGCTTTCTGCGTGGGCTCATGGCGGAACTCGCCGAGAAGGATCGGTTTCTGTTCACGTCGCACGATTCCATGGCGTACTTTGCGAAGGCCTATGGGCTGGAGGCGAAGAGTCTTGCGGGTGCCGATGGGAAGGCTTTGCCGGTGGTTCCCGCGGCGCTGGCCGAGTGGATCCGGAAGCACGGCGTGCGCACCTTGTTCCGGGAACAGGACAGCGATGAAGCAGTGCTGGCTCCGATGCTGAAGGAACTGCGGGTGGTGCCAGACGCCGTGATCTATTCCCTGGCCACGGGACCCGCCGACAAAATCATTTCCATGTCCTCCCGTCAGTACAACGTGTCACGGATCAGCGATGCCATCCGCTGCACGGGCGACGTCGTGCAGTCGCGCCTGCAGATCGACTGAATTTCCCTTGGAAGTTCAGGGCTGTGAGGCGGTCGGGCCGGAACTTTCCTGCGAAAGCGGAAGATCGGTGGTCTGCGGAACAGCGCTGGCGGTTTCCGTCTGGTCCTCCGGCGGGACGCGGAATTCCTTTTTCGAGTACGGGCATTCCACGCGGACGCCGGGAGCGATGCCGGAGACATCGACCAGCTGGAGTTTGTCGCCGTACGGGCTGTAGACAAAGCCTGCCCGGCCGGGGACACGGGTACCGAAGGGGGTGGGGCCGTCCGTTTCGGCCGGCGTGCCGGCGGCATCGCTTCCGGAGCCGTCAGTCGGAGGGGCCGCTGCCTCGACAACGCCCACTGGGCCTCCGGGCGCGGCCTTTTCCTCGCGTGGCTGGGTGGCGGCCACGGCGCGCGGCGTTTCCTGAGCCGTACGGAACAGTTTGCTGCTGTAGGGGCAGATGATGCGGGCACCCGGCTTGAAAGCGCTGACGTCGACCTTGCGGGGAGGATCGGTATGAGGGCTGAAGACCACTCCCTGCTGCCGGGGAACTTTCCGGGCCACCGGGGCCGCTTCGTTCTGGCGCTTGGCTTCCGCAGCAATGCCGAGCAGGGTGGATTCCGGAGATTTGCGGTCCGCCTGCATGGCCGCCATCGCTTCGCTGACCGGCACATTCACCAAGCCGTCCTTCTCGCTGAGGGCACAGCTGGAGGGGAAGAGAGCAACGATCAGACAGGCGGAGGCCCTCGTCAGAGACCTCGGAGAGCTTGTCTTTGGAGAAGACTGGTGGGCGGTCATGAGGAAAACGGTAGAAACCGGAACAGGGAATGGCTGAACCGATGGCACCGTGAGGAGAAAGCAGCTTTCGGAGCTTTGGGCTACTGAAAAATTCGGAGAACTTGATTTTATGGTTTTGCATTTATTATAAACTCCGTGATTTTCACCCCTCCTGGTTCTAGTTAGGCATTGGAAAGGAGGAAACTAGGATTGCAAAGAGTCGGTGATGAATTTAGTGAGGGTGGGCGATTCCGCTTCCGAACCTGTTGAGATCCTGATCAAGGCCATGCTGACCAGAGCACTGCTATCCTTTCCGATTCTGCTGATGCCTGCGGTGGCGTGGCTGGTTCCCGGGGCGTTTCAAGGGAAGCCGCCGACGGCGCAGGAGGCCTTGGCTGGCCTGGGGGTGCCGATTTCTGCGGATTCGGCCATGCACTATGTGACGGTTGGGGATGCGGTGACGGTGGGGTTGCTGGGGGAGGCTGGGGTTGAATTTGGTGGTGTGGGGGAGGGGGTTCCGCCGCTGCTGCGGAAGGCAGTTGAGAAGGACCGCTGGGGAGTGGTGCCGGTGGTGGCGTCGCGGCTGACATCCGGGCAGTTGAATGTGGCGGATGAGAGCGGCAAGACGGTGCTGGTGCATGCTTTGGAGCGGGGGACAGAGGATGCGGTGGCTGGGCTGCTGGACCGCGGGGCTGATCCGAGGGGATTGCCGGCGGAACTGGTGCGGCAACTGGTGGTGGGGTCGGGCAGCGGTCGGGTGGGCAGTCTGTACCGGGTCATGGGAAAGCTGCCTCTGGGGCATCCCTTGCTTGATGAGGTTCTCGAGACGGCCTGTGGTCATGGCGATGCGGTGCTGGCGGCGCTGGCGCTGCGTGGTGGGGCGGCTGCGGATGGTCGGGAGCCGGGTATTCTGCTGACGAAGGCGGCGGAGCAGGGCAGTGTGGAAGTGGTGCGGCTGCTGCTGCGTCATGGGGCGGATCCGGCTTTGGCACCGGGGGCGCTGGTGCATGCGGTCAAGGCGAAGCGGAGCACTCTGATCACTGAACTTCTCGAAGCGGGGGCGGATCCGAATGCGGCGGCGCTGGGTGAGCGGTCGGCTTTGCATGTGGCATTTGCGGCGGGCGACCGGCCGCTGGTGGAGCAGATGTTCCGGCATGGTGGGTCGCCCGAGGAATTTGTGGATGTGGCGCTGAGCGGGGACAGCACGGACATGCTGGATTTGCTGCTGGCGTCCGGGCTTTCGCCGAACCGTGCGGATTCTGCGGGCAACCCCATGCTGGTGCGGGCGGTGCTGGAGGGGAAGCCTGGTCTGGTGCGGTATCTGCTGGACCGAGGGGCTGATCCGAGGATTACGGGGACGCTGGGGCAGTCACCGTTTCATGTGGCGGTCGTTGAGGGGAACCGTGCGCTGGTGGATCTGCTGATTGAGCGCGGGGCGGATGTGAATGCGCCGTTTGGTCCCCTCGTGCCTGAGTTTGAGGAACGGGTGAAGAGCGAGCATTTTGTGAAGTGGCTGAAGCGGGACAAGGGTTTGACGCCCCTCATGCATGCGGCTGCGACGGGGGATTTCGAGATGGTGGCTCACCTCATGGCGAAGGGGGCGAAGCGTGGGCTGACGTCGCGGGGCTGGAAGCGGTATCCGGTGCAGTTTGCCTGTGACACGAACAGTCTGAAGGCGGCGCAGGTGCTGCTGGGGCGGAAGCCGGACGAGGCTGAGAAGGCTGGGGTGAAGGTGGTGATTTCGCTGAAGAGTCAGCGGGCGCAGTTGTACAAGGGCGGCAAGGTGATCCGTTCTTCGCGGGTTTCGACGGGGCGGCGGGGCTATGCGACGCCGAAGGGGGAATATGTCATCACGGACAAGCAGGTGCATTGGGTTTCCACGATCTACCATGTGGCCATGCCCTACTTCATGAGGCTGAGCTGCCGGGAAATCGGGCTGCATGCGGGAGTATGTCCGGGCTATCCGGCATCGCATGGCTGCATCCGCATGCCGCATGGCGAGGTGCGGGCCTTCTTTGGAGTGCTCAAGATCGGTGATCCGGTGATCATCACCGACTGAGGCTGGGGTGGCGCTCAGCTGGCGGGGCCTTTGCCATCGACGAAGGCGCGGTGCCAGAGTTCGAGGATTACGAGGGACATGACCTGTTTGAGGTAGAGGAACTCGCGGGATTCCATGCGGGCGAGGAGACTGCGGACGGCGGCTGGATCGAAGTAGCCGCGGGCGCGGATCTGGGAATCGCTGAGGGTATCCGCGACGAGTTCGCGGAATTCCGGGTGTTCGAAGAAGAATTCGAGGGGGAGGAAGAACGGGATTTTGGGGCGGTGGCCTGGGCGGTTGCGGGGCATGTCCGCGAAAACTTTGTCCGCGAGGCGGCGTTCGATCCATTTGTCTTCGCCGCGGCGCATTTTGAGGTGCGGGGGCATGCGGAAGGCGAGTTCGATGAGGCGGTGGTCGAGGAAGGGGAGCCGGTATTCGAGGCTGTGCGCCATGGTGTTCTTGTCCTGGCGGATGAGGGCCCAGTCCTGCAGCCATTCGTCGTACTGGAGGCGCAGGAGGCGGTCGAGGAACGGGACGCGTGCGGGGTCGCGGGCGGCGGGCAGGGGGCGTTCGCGGGGCATCCATGAATCC
>CAZSDE010000269.1:0-5459 GCA_964605435.1 uncultured Akkermansia sp. | reverse complement strand
GCGGTCAGGGCCGTCAGCAGCGGGACCGTCAGGAGCAGTCGGATCATGGGGCAGGGAGGAATCGGTGGGAAGACGCGCTTCAGGAGAACAGGCTCGTGATGGGTTTCCCCTTGTCGGCGATGGTGAAGGGTCGGCCCGAGGGGGAGACGACCACCTGATCGACGGGGAGACCGAGGGCGTAGGCGATGGTGGCGTTGAGGTCCTGAGGGGAGGTGAGGCCTTCCACGACCTTGGAGCCCTTGTCATCCTTCTTGCCGTAGAACGAGCCGCCCGTGACGCCGCCGCCCGCCATGAGGCAGGAGAACGCCTGCGGGAAGTGGTCGCGTCCGTCCTGGTGTTCCGTGATGATTTCCGGGGTGCGCCCGAATTCGGTGCCGAGGACGACGAGGGTATCCTTGAGCATGCCGCGGCGGTGGAGGTCCTGGAGGAGGGCGGCGAGGCCGTCGTCGAGTTCCTTGGCGCGGGCGGGGACTGCGGTGAAATTATCGTAGTGGGTGTCCCAGCCGCCGAGGGTGACCTGGACGAAGCGGACTCCGTGTTCCACGAGACGGCGGGCGAGCAGGCAGCCCTGACCGAAGCGGGATTTCCCGTAGAGTTCCTGCATTTCGGTCGGTTCCTTGCCGATGTCGAAGCCCTTGAGGTCGTCGCAGCGCATGAGGCGGAGGGCATCGCCGTAGAGATTGCTGTGTTCCCGGATGGAGACATTGCTGATCTGGGCGTGGAACTGGCGGTTCATGGTGTCGGCCAGTTTGAGGCGTTTTTCGAAATCGGCTTCGCTGATCGAGCCTGGCCGGGTACTGTCCTGGAGGCCCTGACCGGGTTCGCCGATGGGGACGCCAGAGTATTTGGCACCCATGAAGCCACCGGCTGCCTGATTGGGGTCGGTGGAGATGGCGACGTATCCTGGGAGGTTGTTGTTCCGTTTTCCGGCGAGGCGGACGACCCATGAACCGAGGGCGGGGTGAACGATGGTACCGCGCATGACGTAGCTCCTTGTGAGGAGGTACTGTCCTTGTTCGTGAGCTCCCTGGGTCGTGTTCATGCCGTTGAGCAGAGCGATGTGGTGCATCTGCTTCGCGGTTTTCGGGAGGTTTTCGGACAACTTCATGCCCGAGACACTGGTATCGATGGGCTTGGTTTTGCCGAGGACGTCGGCTTTTTTGCCCATGACATCGAGGGTATCGAGGTGGCTCATGCCGCCGGACATCATGAGGAAGATGACGCTGCGGGCGGCGCGGGGGCGGTTCGGGACGAAGTCGGCACCGTGGGCGATGCTGGCTCCCGTCATGGGGAGCAGAGTGACACCGAGGGCCGATTTCGCGATGTTCGCGAGCAGGCTGCGGCGTGCGAACTCGTCGGCTTGGTTGGGATTCATGGGATGGGAATGGGAAGACGGTTTGGGGGTGGTGATGCCGTGGTGGGGTGACGGGATCAGAGGATGAACATGAACTCGTTTGAGTTGAGGAGGACGTAGAGGATATTCTTGATGCCCTCGCGGCCTTTTTTGGCTTCCGGGACGAGGAGGTCGAGTTCTGCGGGGGTGGGGTAGCGGGTGAGGACGGCGAGGAAGGCCGCCTTGACCTTGTCTTCGGGGGAAGCGGCTGCGTCGATGGCCTTGTAGACGACCGCTTTGGATTCCGCGATGATGTTCTTTTCGACGTGGCCGTTGATGAGCGAGAGGACTTGAGTGACGTCCGATTCGTTGGAACCGCCCTCGATGATTTCGCGGCTGGACTGGCCGAACTTGCGGAGGAAGTGGTCGGGCGGGGTGGGTGCGGAGAGTTCTGCGGCGCGGAGGAGGCCAGCGTTGTAGCCGCTCCATTTGGCCGAGTCCTTGGTGGCGGCGGCGGCATTGCTGTCCTTGGCCGACATCATGCTGTCCATCATCATCATGGAATCGGAGCCCTTGCTGGAGGCAGGGGAGTAGGAAATCACCTTGTCGACCCATGCGGAGATCTCGGTTGGCTTGAGGGAGGCGACCTCCTTGTAGACGTCGTAGACGGTCTTTCCGAGGTTGCGGCCGCCGACGACGGCGTTTGGATTGAGGGCTGAGCCTTTGCGGTAGTCGATGTCCGGGACCACGAGGGTGGCCATGGAGTCCCAGACCTGTTCTGCGCTCATGCGGCGCACGGCGCGGCCGTGGAAGGTGTAGGGCATGCGCGGGTCGACTTGATTGGCATTGGTGCCGAGGGCGTAGGTTCTGGTGCTGAAGAGGACCTTCTGGAAGGCCTTGAGGTCGAAACCGCAATCCGTGAGGGTGGTCTGGAGGAATTCCATGACCGCTGGGTTGCTGATGACGGTGCCGGGGGATTCGCGGGTGCCTTCCACGAATTTGTCGACTGGTTCGAAGAGGCCGATGCTCATGGTGCGTTTCCACATGCGGTTGGCCATGAGCATGGAGAAGCGTGGGTTATCGGGCGAGGTGACCCATTTGGCGAATTTTTCGCGGGCGTCGTCGATGGGTTTGTTCGAGCCGTTGCGGGCACCGGGGAAGAGGGATTTGGCTTTGACGAGTTCGTCTGGTTTGCCGCCCTTTCCTTTGAAGTCCATGGGGAGCTTGATGACGCCGTCTCCGCCTCCGGCGACGCCGAAGTCGTAGATGTTCTCCATGAGCCAGCGGTAGATTTCGCGTTTCTTGGGGTCGGGATTCTCGTTCTTTCCGTTGTATTGTTCGTTGACGTATTTGCGGCGTTCGTCATTCGAGCCCGTGCTCATGCCGTGGGTGAACGCGGCCATTTCGTAGAAGTCGGTCTGCTTCCATTTGTCGTATGGGTGGTCGTGGCACTGGGCGCATTCGATGTGGGTTCCGAGGAAGATGCGCGTGGTATTGGCCATGTTGTCGAGGGGCATGCCGCGGTCGCGTTCGAAGTAGCCGACAGCTCCTTTGCCTTCTTCCCAGCCACCGCCGGAGGTGGTGAGGAGTTCGAAGGTCATTTTGTCCCATGGCTTGTTGGTGGCGACGCTTTCGCGGATCCAGCGGAGGTAGGGGACGCCGCTGCGGGTGCCGTCGCCGAGGCGGGAAGTGGCGCGGAGGAGGTCAGCGAAGTAATTGTACATGTGGCTGACGTAGCCTTCCGAGTCGAGGAGACGGCTGATGAGCTTCTCGCGTTTGTCTGGGGATGAATCGTCGAGGAAGGCCTTGGCTTCCTCGTGGGAGGGGATGCGGCCGATGGCGTCGAGGTAGATGCGGCGGAGCCAGCGGGCGTCGTCGGCGGCGGGGACGGGCGTCACCTTGGCTTTCTGGAAGCCGGTGCCGACGCGCTTGTCGATTTCGAGGGCGGTCTTGCGGATCCATTCCTGATCGTTGCTGAAATCCGTTTGTTTGCGGGCCAGCTGAGCGTGGCTGGAGAGGGTGAGGGCCGCGGCGGCGAAGGCGGTAGCGGCGCGGAGGGAGAACTGGATCCTGATCATGGTGACGGGGGTTTACCTTGGAATACGACGAAGTTTTGGCAGATGACTCCTGAGACTTGCATGAAAGTGACGGAAATCCGGGGAAAAGGCACGCAAAAAGTGGGGGTGTCCCCGGGGCTGCGTCCCTTGTGGACAAGAAGGTTGGGGTGGTGAATGGGGAGCGGCATGAGAAGTGAAGCGATTGAACTGCTGCGGGAGCTGACGGAGGCGCACGGGGTTCCTGGGCATGAGGATGCGGTGAGGGCGATTTTCCGGCGGAGGCTGGAAGGGATGGGGAAAATGCGGACCGACCGCCTGGGGAGCATTGTCTGCGAGCGGGAGGGTCTGGTGGGTGGGCCGCGGGTGCTGGTGGCGGGGCACTGTGACGAGGTGGGTTTTGCGGTGCAGCAGATTACGCCGCGTGGGTTTGTGAAGCTGGTGGCGCTGGGTGGCTGGTGGACGCACACCCTTGTTTCGCAGCGGGTGAGGATTCTGACGCGGACTGGCCGGGAGGTGCTGGGGGTGATTGGTTCCACGCCGCCGCATTTTCTGGGGGAGGGTCAGCGGGACAAGGTGATGGGACTGGAGCAGATGTATGTGGACATCGGGGCAGGGAGCCGGGAAGAGGCGGAGGCCTTTGGGGTGGCGCTGGGGGATCCGGTGGCTCCGGACAGTGCGTTCACGTCGATGGCGCATCCCGAATTGTTTCTGGCGAAGGCCTTTGATAATCGGGTGGGGATGGCGGCGGCGATTCAGTCGATGCGGGATCTGGCCGGGCGGTCATTGCCCTGTGCATTATTGGCGGCGGGGTCGGTGCAGGAAGAAGTGGGGTGCCGCGGGGCGGAGACGCTGGGGGCGCTGGTGCAGCCGGATGTGGCTCTTGTGATGGAGGGAACGCCGGCCGATGACACGCCCGGGATGGACTTGGCCGAAAGTCAGGGTCGCCTTGGTGGCGGGGTGCAGATCCGTGTGCTTGATCCGACGGCGATCATGAACCGGAGGCTTGTGGATTTTGTGGTTGGCGTGGCGCGCGAGGCTGGGATTCCGCATCAGGTGGCGGTGCGGCGGAGTGGGGGTACGGATGCGAAGAGCCTGCAGTTCACGGGGAGTGGAGTGCCCTGTGTGGTGCTGGGGACGCCGTCGCGATACATTCACAGTCACAATTCCCTCCTGCATCTGGGGGACTATCTGAGTGCGGTGCGGTTGGTCAACGAAGTGGTCCCGAAGCTCGACGCGGCCACCGTGGCCTCGTTCACCGACTGGTGAGCCGGTGGGACGGGGAACGGTGACCGCGTGAGTCTGCTGGCAGCGAGGAAAGGGTGGACGACTTCTGATCAGTTCAGGCGGCGGACTCTGTAGAAGAGTTTGTCGGCCTGGGCGGGGGCTGAGGTATCGTTGAAGGTGGTGGATCCGGCGAGACCGGTGACGGTGCCTGGGAGGGTGGTCCATGGGCTGCCCGGGCTTGGGGAGCGCTGGATTTCGTAGGTGGCTCCTGCGGAAGATTCGAAGGTCAGGCTGACATTCCCCGGGCTGGCAACAGCGATGGAGAGGATGCGGAAGGTGGTGGGGGCGGGTGGCAGGAAGCTGCTGACGCCATTGGTCATGATGGAGCGGATGGCGGATTCCGGGAGGGCGTCGCGGAAGACGGCGACATCGTCCAGTTGACCGGTGAAGTAGAAGTTGAGGCCGTCGTCCTGGCCGGCTCCGATGTGAAGGGCTTCCTGTTCGGTGGTGCCGTTGGGGCTGTAGCGTGGGATGGAGGTGGCGGCGGAAACGACGGCGGGAGATCCGTCGACGTAGAGGGTTTTGGTATTGGTGGCCGCATTGTAGACGATGGCGAGGTGGCTCCATTGGCCCGTGGTGACGGCCGGGCCGTCGAGGACATCCCAGCCTGGGTTGCCGTCGCCCGACCAGAAGCTCCAGAGACCGGCGGCATCATTGTAGAGGATGTAGCCATGGGTCTGGACGCCGGCGCTGACGTCGTCGCGGCTCGTGATGGGCGAAGCGTAGCCACCGCCTGCGAACGTTGGTTTGGCCCAGAGCGTGACTGTGAAGCTGTCAGGGTTGAG
>CAZSDE010000268.1:0-5525 GCA_964605435.1 uncultured Akkermansia sp. | reverse complement strand
CAAATCAGCCCGGAATCCTCTGAGGCGGAAATCGCAGCACAGGCCGCAGGCATGGGCGAGGCCGCTGCGTCCAGCCACTCCGCTCACGGCTTCTGGAGCGGTCGGCTCCGCACACCGATCCTGCTCGCCTTCATCATCGCGTTTTTCAATCAGCTCTCCGGCATCAATGCCATCCTCTACTTTGCCCCGCGCATCTTTGAAATGACCGGCCTTGGCGCGAAGGCCGCTCTGCTGCAGTCGCTGGGTATCGGTATCATGAATCTGGTTTTCACCTTCGTGGGACTGTGGCTCATTGACCGCCTCGGACGGCGCACGCTGCTCTACATTGGGTCGTGCGGATACATCGCGTCCCTCGGCCTGTGCTCGTGGGCGTTCTATTCAGGAAACTACGGGATCGTTCCGGCCTGCATCTTTGCGTTCATCGCCGCGCACGCCATCGGTCAGGGGGCGGTCATCTGGGTGTTCATTTCGGAGATCTTCCCGGACCAGTATCGCGCCGCCGGGCAATCGCTTGGCAGTTTCACCCATTGGATCTTCGCCGCACTGCTGACCCTGTTATTCCCAAAGATGGTGGAGGCGTTCGCGCCGGGATCTGTGTTCCTGTTCTTCTGCGGGATGATGGTGCTTCAACTCATCTGGGTGAAACTGATGGTGCCTGAAACCAAAGGGCTATCGTTAGAAGTTGTGCAGCAAAGACTAGGTGTCGTCCCATGAAGGTGGACCCAGTGGAACTCTTCGGAGGCATCGAAGCGGGCGGGACAAAGGTCGTCTGCGGCATCGCGAGCGGCCTCGGCGCGGATCTGATGGAGCGCGTGCAGTTTCCCGCCGGAGATGATCCGGTGCGGCTCATGGGCGAGGTGGTCGCGTGGTTCTCCGCGCAAAGCCGAAAATTTGGCCCGCTTTCGGCGTTGGGCGTCGCCTCGTTCGGTCCCTTGGACCTCGACGAGAATTCACCGACGCACGGCTTCATCACCACCACGCCCAAGCTCGGCTGGCAGAATGCTGACATCCTCGGCCCGCTGCGAGGCGCGTTTCCCGGCGTGCCGCTCGGATTCGACACCGACGTGAATGGTGCCGCCCTCGGCGAATCGCAATGGGGTGCGGCGCGTGGGTTGGAGGACTTTGTGTATGTCACCATCGGCACCGGCATCGGGGGCGGCGGCATGGCGCGCGGACGATTGCTGCACGGGCTCGTGCATCCAGAGATGGGCCACATGGGCCTGCCGACGGTCGGGCGCGATGATTTCGCGGGTGCGTGTCCTTTTCATGGGCGCTGCTGGGAGGGGCTGTGCTCGGGGCCCGCCATCGCCGCGCGCGCTGGGCAGCCCGCCGAGTCGCTGCCGCCGGACCATCCAGCATGGGCCATCACCATACGCTACATGGCGCACGCACTTGTGAATCTAACCTGCGTGCTCTCCCCGCGCCGAATCATCCTCGGGGGCAGTGTGCGAAAAGCCGGCCGACTCGGCGAAACAGCGTTCCTTGAGCACCTGCGCGCCAATTTCCGCGAAATCCTCGCCGGATACGTCGACTCGCCCGCGCTGGGTGAGCGTGGCATCGCTGACTTCATCGTCCCGCCGCAGCTCGGTGACGATGCGGGTGTCTGCGGTGCCATCGCGCTCGCTCAGGCGGCGAGTAAGAACGCCACACCCTGATTCCGACAATACGAGGAAAGAAACATATTCCCATGATGCGACCTGAACCTTCGAGACCATGCCCCACACTTCGGCTGCTGCTCACGCTCGTGGCGGCTGTCCGACTTTTCTGTGCCCCACTACAGGCCCAGCAACCGGCTGACCCGTTTCCTGCGACTTACGCGGATCCAGCCGTCCCGCTGCTGCAGCTGCCGACGGATTTCCGGGCCAGACGAACCTCTGCGGATCTGGCAATGGAACCAGGCAAGCCGGTGGAGATACTCAATGCGGCGGGGGCGGGGTGTGTGAGGCACCTGTGGTTCGTCTTCGCAGAGCAGGATATCAGCGATCTGACGATTGAGATCACGGTCGATGGGGCTGCCGAGCCGCAGGTCAGCATGCCATTCCGTTCGTTTTTCGGAGCGCTGCTGGGGTTCGAGGATTACCACATCGACAGTGCGGGGCTGGCGAATTTCCCTAACTTCACCGTCACCAACGATCCCCTGATTCCGAAACAGGCTTCGCCCGGCTGGAATCTCCATCTGCCGATTCCTTTTTCCAAAGGCTGCCGCATCGTGCTCCGGGCGGCATCGGCCAAGCACGGTGCCGGCATGATCGACTGGCAGCAGTATCGCGGCGAAGTGGCACTGACACCGCTCCGCTTTCACGCGCAGCGCAACATCGCACAGCCGGGCAACGCCGCAGAGCCGTTTCCCATTGTCGAGACAGAGGGCACCGGGTTCCTCGCTGGCTACCTCATGGGTTGGCGGCAACGGGACCGCAATGACATGGTCTTTCACAATGGCGGCACGCGACTGCTGATCGATGGCCAGACCGATCCACATGTGATCTGCGGGCACAACGTGGAGGACGACTTCGGTTTCTCCTGGGGCTTCAATCAGTATCAGACCCCATGGGTCGGCTGCCCCTACCGCGACAACCGTGGACGCAACGATCAGGACGGCGTTTACTACCGCTTCTTTGGACCGGATCCGATCCCGTTCCGCTCATCGCTGATTTTCACCTCCGCCGCGCGACCTGACGACTACGAGGCGGTTTCCTACTTTTATAGAGTGCCCGGATCAAAGGCTCCGCCAATCGTGACACCGCAACAATGGCAGGCCGTCGGCCCGTTTCCCGATGGCCACGACCTCGAAGCTTTCAGGAAGCCCGCGGACGATCTGGTGCGGCAACTTTCGCAAGGCGACTGGCCGGACAAAGTCACGCTGGGCGGAGAGGAACTTGCGACGCATGATCTCAAGACGACGTTTGGCTGGCTTCGGCTCGAAGGCTTGTATCAGACGCGGACCGCGTACCCGAGACTTGATGCCTCCGTCTATGTCCGCGGAACAGTGAGCAGCACAACCAGCCGCTCTGCCACCCTGCGCCTCGGCCTCGACAACTGGGCGATTGTCTACCTGAATGGCCAGCAGGTGGCGATGGTGGAACATGCCGAGGAATTCCAATCCGCGAAGATACCCGTCACGCTTAATGAGGGCAACAATCAGATCCTCATCAAGACGAACAACCGGCGGAATCAGAACAATCACCTGTGGGCGATCCACTGTGCGGTGGAATAGGCGGAGGCAGACCAACTCTGAGCAACCATGAAGACATTTATGAATAGGAAGACGCTAACGCATAGCATCGCCTGCTTGATCATGGCGGCGATCACGTCTGAGAGCCACGCGGACGGCCCGGGAGTTCTCAAGGACAAGACCCTCGTCGTCTGGGTTGCGCCCGCGAATCTGACGCAGCGGGGCGGCAGCGCGTTGACGATCGATAACGATCGCGGCGCGTTTGACGGTATTGTTCTCGGGGAGCTTGTGCCGGGAAAATGGATGGCGGGAAGTGACACGTTCTCGCGGACGGAAAGGAATCAGGATTCGTTCCCCGCGGAGAGTGTTGATGCGAAGACGTTTGTGCAGATGGCGATGGTTTACCGGGGCACGCAGGTCACGGCGTTCCGTAATGGTGTGTTGTATTCGCAGCACACCATCGGCGCACCGCAGGAGTTCGGAGTTCGCAGTGCGGTTGTCATCGGCAGGCGTCATCTCACGCAGAATGGCAATGATCACTTCGCTGGGGCGATTGATGACGCCCGTATTTATGATCGGGCGCTTTCAGCAGAGGAGATTGTGGCGCTCCGGCCCGATTCCGAGTCTGCGATCAGGCCGTGGGCATGGTGGACCTTTGATGACAAGGAGGCGAAGGATCGCATCGGGCGCTTTACGATTACAGAGATCACGGGCGGGGCCACCGTGGAGATGGGCAAGCTGGTGCTGGACGGAGTGACAGGCGAGTTTCTCGGGAGAACTGGCAATCTTCAGGAGCCCGATGATCTTGAAACCCCGGCCATGCCGCCGAATCCGCCGGCCACATGGCTTACCTATCACCTTGCGCATCCCGGACCAGGCGGCGCGATCCCGGCGGACCCAAACCCTGCCTTCTATTACAAAGGACGGTATCACCTGCACTACATCTATAATCACCGGGAGGGATGCGCTTTTGCCCATGTTTCCAGCACGGATATGGTGCATTGGAAGTGGCATCCGACGACGCTCACCCGCAATGCAACCGGACACGGCATGTTCAGTGGCACGGGATTCTTCACGAAGGATGGCCGGGCGGCCATGATTTACCATGGAGAGGGCTCGGGAAGAAACCAGCTGGCCTTCGCGATGGATGATAAGCTGGAGACGTGGACGAGGCCGGTGCCAGTGGTCCCCCTTGATGCCGATGGGAAGGAGCCATCGATTCGTCATTGGGATCCGGACTGCTGGCTCATGGGGGACACTTACTATGCGATCGCGGGCGGCAGCAATCCTTCGCTCATGAAGTCGGATGATCTCATGCAGTGGCGCTATCTGGGAGAACTCTTTCATCCCGCATTCCCTGCGGACCTCGGGGTCGAAAAAGGCGAGGATACGTCATGCGCCAACATGTTCCGGATTGGTGACAAGTGGATGCTGCTCTGCATCAGCCACGGTCTCGGGGCCCGCTACTATCTGGGCGATTTCCAGGATGGGAAATTCCTGCCATCGCATCACGCCCTGCTGAACTGGGCCCGATGGGATTACTTCGCCCCGGAATCGCTGCTGACACCGGACGGCCGCCGGGTCATGTGGGCATGGTGCACACCGTGGGTGAACGGCATGCAGCGGACTACCCGGGCAAGGAATTTCGACAGTCTTCTGAATCCTGCGGTTTTCCAGCAGGGCATCCAATCGCTTCCGCGCGAACTGAGCCTGCCGGCGGACGGCATCCTGCGCATCAAACCGCTGCGCGAACTCGAGAAGCTCCGGGGCGACCCGACACGTGAGGAGGACATCACAGTAAGGGACGGCATGACCCATGTGCTTGATGGCATCAGGGGTGATGCCATGGAACTGGAAGTCATCATCGCAGCGCCGCAGGCTGAGGAATGCGGGATCAGTCTCCTCTGTGATCAGCAGGGCGGGAACGGCTTCGTGGTCTCCTCCGGAGCGGGGAAGCAGGCTCTCCATCTCGGTTACGCAGACCCTCCGTTCGCACTCAGGGAGAACGAGGATCTGACCCTGCGCATCTTCATTGATAAAAGCATGAACGAAGTCTTTGCCAATGATCGGCAGGCGGCCGTCGCATGGCACGAATATGCAGCCGGAAATCTCGGCATCAGTCTGTTTTCCAAGGGCGGTGACCTCAAGGTGAAGCGGCTTACCGCATGGCCAATGAGGTCGAGCTACGAGAATCCCGGCAGCAGATGAATGAGTGCAGGGAGCCGGTAACTTCAGCCATTTCATGAATGCACCGCATCTCCTGCGCCTGACCGCTCTTGCTTTCGTCGTGCCCGATAGATGTCAAGGTAGTTGTCCAGTTTATCATGCGGTTTGATCACGCGGCGCGTTTGGC
>CAZSDE010000267.1:0-5534 GCA_964605435.1 uncultured Akkermansia sp. | reverse complement strand
CACTCCGGACCAGCGCCGCATGGACATTCAGCTCAAAGGATCCGGCCCCACCCCCTTCTCGCGGCGGGGCGACGGCCGCGCCGCCCTCGGCCCCATGCTCCGGGAATTCCTCATCAGCGAAGCCATGCACGCCCTCGGCATCCCAACCACCCGGAGCCTCGCCGTCACCGCCACCGGCGAAAGGGTCTGGCGCGAGTCACCGCTCAAGGGAGCCGTGCTCACCCGCATCGCCGCCAGTCACCTGCGCGTCGGCACGTTCGAATGGCCCGCCGCCCACGGCGACCTCCCGGCCTCGCAGGCTCTCGTCCGCTACACACTCGACCGACACTTTCCGGAAATCCCCGCATCGCCCGGCGACGCCATCGCACTGCTCCGCGCCGTCGCTACCCGCCAGGCCGCCCTCATCGCCCAATGGCAACTCATCGGCTTCGTCCACGGCGTCATGAACACCGATAACATGGCCCTCTGCGGCGAAACCATCGACTACGGACCCTGCGCCTTCATGGACCGTTACGACCCAGCCACCGTGTTCAGCTCCATCGACCGGCACGGCCGCTACGCCTACGGCAATCAGCCTTCCATCGGCCAGTGGAACCTAGCCCGTTTCGCCGAAGCACTCCTCCCGCTCATCGACCCCGACGAACCACGAGCCATCGACGCCGCCAAGGAAGCCCTCGCTTTCTATGCCGATGCTTTCCAGTCGCACTGGCTCCACGGCATGCGCGCCAAACTCGGCCTAGCCAACGCTGAACCGGAAGACGAAACGCTCGCCCGGAACCTGTTCGACCTCATGCAGAACGAACGCGCCGATTTCACCGGAACCTTCGCCGCCCTCACCGACGGATCCCTCGCGGACCGTCCGGCCTTTTCCTCATGGCTCGGAGCATGGGAAACCCGCCGCAGCAGACAACCCGGCGGCCCACAGGCCTCGCACGATATCATGGCTCGCCGCAATCCCTGCGTGATTCCCCGGAATCACCTCGTCGAAGATGCCCTCACGTCTGCGGAACAAGGCGACCTTGGCCCGTTTGCACGCATGCTCGCCCTCTGCCGCGAGCCATTCCGGCGCGACCTCGCCACCCCCGCCGAACGCCAGCCCGCCCCCGAAGGCGCGTGCTACCGGACGTTCTGCGGGACCTGAGGAAGGACCTCACTTGGCTGCCAGCGCCTCGTCAATCGACTTAAGCAAATCCGCGTCGTCCGGCTCGGTTCCGGAATCAAAACGCTTCAGCACCGCGCCATCCTTGCCCACCAGAAACTTCGCGAAGTTCCACTTCACATCCCCGGGAACAGGTGAAGACTTGCCCGTGAGGGCTTCATACAGAGGATGCTTGGAAGCCCCCTTGACCGCTACCTTCGCAAACATCGGAAACGTCACCTTGTACTTCGTGCTGCAGAACTTCTGAATCTCGGCCTCTGTCCCCGGTTCCTGCCCGCCGAAGTCGTTGCACGGAAACCCAAGAACCGTGAATCCCTTGTCCTTCAGCTTTTCATGAAGCGACTGCAGTCCTGCATACTGCCGCGTGTAGCCGCACTGCGATGCCACATTCACCACCAGCAGCACCTTTCCCTTGTAGTCAGCCAGCGTCGCATCCTTCCCCTCAATCGTCTTCAGCGGAATCCCATGAAGCGTGGGAGCATCCGCAGCAGATACAGTGGCAATTCCAGCGGCAAGAGTCATGAGAAAGGTCAATCGGTTCATGACCCATCAACGCAGCAGAAAGCCACGCCAAACCATCCGGATTCGCGGAACCATGCCCGCCCCCCTTCTGAGCTTGGCAAAACCAGCCCTCTGTGCTTGTCTCACCGCAATTTCAAGTTTCCGGAATTTCTCAAACCACTCGACCCACCGTGTTTCCCCGCGCCCTCCGCCTCACCCTGATCGGCCTCGCCGCCCTCTTCATTCTTGTGGAACTGATCGGCTGGCTGATCCTCCGGACGCCAACCGACCCTCCCCGCACACTCGTGCTCCGCAACGAACTGCCCGGCTGCAAACCGGAGGTCATGCTCAAATTCGACCGCATCCAGGCCCGCCGCTTCAGCCTCGCCAGCGAAGACAAGAAACCCGGGACCGTCCGCATCTTCTGCCTCGGAGGCTGGGGCACCCTCGCCATGAACCAGAACGATGGCGACACATGGTGGGGCCAGCTGCAGGCCAAACTCGCCGCCAAGGGACTCCAGACCGAGGTCGCCTCCCGCGGATCGGAACGCGCTCCCCTGTCGGATAACCTCAGCATCTCGATGCCCGTCATCGAGTCGCTCCGCCCGGACATCCTCATCGTCAATGCGGGCTTCGATGACGCCATCGCCCAACCCTTCGACTACCGCTACAATGCGGCTGCCGTCGCCGCGAAGTTCGCACCAAAACCTCCCACCATGCGGGACCGCATCGCCGTTTCCCAGATCGCCCGGCTCAAGCGCCTCATGAACGCACGGAAGGAAGCAGGACTGGCCCAGAACGCCATCGGCCGCACCGGAGCCTTCCAGAAATCCCTCACCGACACCCAGGAAGCGGTCCGCAGACTTCCCCTCGTCGACGGTCTCAGCCGCCCGCCAGGACAAGATCCCATCGAGGAATACCGCGATGCCCTCAAGGCCGCTAAAGCCCTCGCCGCCCGCATCGGAGCGACTCTCATCCTCACCGGCGAACCTGTCCTCCAGACGGTAAGCCCCGGCATCACCGAGGAACAGAGCTTCGTCGCCTACGTGTCCGCTTCCATGAACGCAGAACGCCCCGCCCGCACCTCCCCCGGATGGATCGAACGCGAAGTGCGCCGCTTCGCCGACGCCGGAGAATCGTTCGGACTCGCCGAAAACGTCACGTGGATCGACCTCAATAACCGCATCCCTCACGACTCGGACCATTTCGTCACCGACGTCATGCTCACCGACAAGGGAGCTGCCGTCATCGCCGAGGCACTGCTTCCCGCCGTCGAACCAGCCGTGCGGGCCAAGTCCGGAGCCGGCGGAAACTGAGCGCTCTGCTTCCTTTTCGTTCCCGCATTTGCTTCATGATCCCCGTCTCGTCATCCGTCATTGCCGTGCCGCCGCTGGCCGGCGACACACACCTCAAGGCCGCCGCCGAACCAAACCGCCGCATCATGGCGCACATCGCCTCCGGAGGCATCCGCATCTTCCTCTATGGCGGCAACGCAGTCTTCTACCATATCCG
Organism: uncultured Akkermansia sp.; assembly: GCA_964605435.1. Classification (GTDB taxonomy): domain Bacteria; phylum Verrucomicrobiota; class Verrucomicrobiia; order Verrucomicrobiales; family V1-33; genus V1-33. The sequence goes on along the minus strand of CAZSDE010000267.1, from coordinate 2,362 downwards.
CCCGTCGGAATACGCCGGCATCCTCGGCATGCTCGCAGAAAATGCACCCGCAGACACCGATATCGTCCCCTCCGCCGGACCGGCGTACGGCCTGAGCATGGACCAGGCGGCCATCCTGCGGGATTTCCCGTTCCCGACCGCCATGGTGCTGCCCCACCAGGGCCTCAACACCCCGGACGGCGTAGCCACTGGCATCCGCCACTTCGCAGAAGCCTACGGGAAACCCGTCGTCGTATACCTCAAAGCCGAAGGGTACCTCACCCCGGCCCTCACCGCTTCCCTTGTGCGCGACGGCCTCGTCTCGTGGATCAAGTATGCCATCGTGCGTCCCGACGAACGCGAGGATCCCTTCCTGAGCGATCTCCTCGCCATGGTCGATCCATCCATGGTCGTCAGCGGCATGGGCGAACAACCTGTCATTCACCACCTGCGCGACCGCGGCATGGCAGGCTTCACCACCGGCTGCGGCTGCCTCCATCCAGCCCTGTCCGCCCGGATGCTGACCGCCTGCAAGGCAAAGGACTGGCAGACCGCCGAAATCGTCCGGGCCACCTTCCAGCCCCTCGAAGACCTCCGCAATGCCATCAATCCCGTCCGCGTCCTGCACGAAGCCGTCAGCCTCGCCGGGATCGCCCCCACCGGACCACTTCCCCCACTCCTCAGCGGACTCACGGAAACTGAACGCGAGGCAGTCGCTGAAGCCGCCACCGACCTCGTCAACTCCGGTCACTGAACCGTCGACTGGCTCCGGGAATCCCTTCCCCAAGCCCCAACTCAGCCGCATATCCAAACACTCAGGCTAGCATGACCCGCGGCCGGGCCCGATTCTTCAAAGGGCTCTCAAGAACGAGCGGTGACCGGTTGAGCCGGATGCGGCTCTCTCAGTGATATTCCTGCAGCGGCTTCACTTCGAGTCGGTTTTTCTGAAGCGACCCGATGGCATGAGCGGCGGCGCGGGCTCCGCGGAGCGTTGTCTGGATCGGGGTCCGCGTGCTCACACTGGTGCTCCGGATGAGAACTTCGTCCTTCCTCGTCTCCTTCTCGTTCGGCGTATTGATGATCATCGCGATCTCCCCGTTCTTCATCATGTCGAGGATGTTCGGTCGCCGGCCTTCCGCAATCTTGTGCACGAGTTCGCTCGGCACACCCGCAGCCTCCATGGCCTTCTTCGTTCCCTCAGTCGCCACCAGCGTAAAGCCGAGATCGTGATACTCCTTCGCAATCGCTCCGATGCGGTCCTTCTGACGGTCACCGACACTGATGAAGATCTTCCCCTTCAGAGGCAGCGTGTTCCCGGCCGCCATCTGGCTCTTCGCAAAGGCCATCGCATGGTCGGCATCAATTCCCATGACCTCTCCCGTGCTCTTCATCTCCGGGCCCAGCGCAATGTCGATGCCCGGGAACTTCGCGAACGGGAAAACAGCTTCCTTCACGTTGTAATGCCCCGGAATGATCTCCTTCGTGAACCCGAGGGTCTGGAGCGACTCCGCTCTGATGTCCGAGATCCCATCGCGCTTCAGACCATGGCTCGCCATGATCTTGGCCGCATACTTGGCCAGCGGACGCCCAATCGCCTTGGAAACAAATGGCACGGTCCGGCTGGCCCGCGGATTCACTTCAATCACGTAAAGCACTTCGTCCTTCACCGCGAACTGAATGTTCATCAGGCCGATCACGTTGAGTGCCCGCGCCAGTTCCTTGGCGGCCCGCATGATCTCTTCCTTGATGGCTTCACTGAGACCAAAGGCGGGAATCACGCAGGCACTGTCGCCACTGTGCACGCCAGCCTGCTCGATGTGCTCCATGATCGCACCCACCACCGTGGTCTCACCATCGGAAATGACATCGACATCCACCTCGGCAGCATCCTCAAGGAAACGGTCCACGAGCACCGGGCGCTCCGGCGAAGCCTGCACGGCATTCCGCATGTAATGCCGCAGTTCATCGTCGCTGTACACAATCTGCATCGCCCGGCCCCCCAGCACAAAACTCGGCCGCACCAGCACTGGATAGGAAATCCGCTGCGCAATGGCCACGGCCTCATCCTCGGTCACCGCCGTCCCGCTGGGAGCCTGGTTCAGCTTCAGATCATCAAGGAGCTTCGCGAAGAACTTCCGGTCCTCGGCCAGTTCGATGCTCTTCGGCGAGGTCCCAATGATGTTGCATCCGGCTTCCTCAAGCTTCGCCGCCAGATTCAGCGGCGTCTGACCACCCAGCTGCACAATGACGCCCCAGCACTGCTCATTCTCATAGATGTTCATCACGTCCTCAAACGTGAGCGGCTCGAAATAAAGACGGTCACTCGTGTCGTAATCCGTCGAAACCGTCTCAGGATTCGAGTTCACCATGATCGTCTCAAATC
>CAZSDE010000266.1:5126-5535 GCA_964605435.1 uncultured Akkermansia sp. | reverse complement strand
TCCGCGCGGATCGCGTCGATGACCTGCTGCTTCATTTCGTCCGAGAAGGCATCGCCATTGAATGAGCGGGCGTAGAGACCAGCCTTGCGGGCTTCCTCCTCGAAGGCAGCGGAATTGTACCACCCTGCCGTGCCGCAGCGGTCGGGTTCGCCCGGCTTCTCGAAGAACACGCCGATGGTGGCGGCATTGGATCCGAAGGCCGTGGCGATGCGCGAGGCGAGACCATAGCCCGTGGAGGAACCGATCACGAGGACGCGGCGCGGGCCATTGCTGATGGGACCGCGCTGGCGGACCACGGCAATCTGTTCCGCGACGTGGGCCGCGCAGCCGTCCGGATGGGCGGTGGTACAGATGAAGCCACGGATTTTGGGGGCGACGATCATGGTGATGGGAGCGGTCGGGTTGTGAT
>CAZSDE010000266.1:1934-5116 GCA_964605435.1 uncultured Akkermansia sp. | reverse complement strand
AAGGCGGGTCGGTGCTCAGCCGGCGATGGTCACGTGGACGCCGGGGGAATCCGTGATGACGCCGAGTTCGCGGGCACCGGGGCCGGCGGCGAGGGCCTTGGCCTTGTGTTTCTGGGGGACGATGACGACCCAGCCCCAGCCCATGTTGAAGGTATTGATCTGGTCTGCGGGGTCGCAGAATCCGAGCACGCGGGGGATGGCACCGAGCTTCCATGCCGGGATGGTGAGGTCGGCACCCTTGGAACCGAGGAAGCGTTCAAGGTTTTCCGTGAGACCGCCGCCGGTGATGTGGGCCATGGCGCGGATATCCACGCGGGCCTTGCGGAGGGCGCGGACTTCCTGATGGTAGAGGCGCGTGGGAGCCAGCATGGCGACGATTTCCTTCTTCGTGAATTTCTTCGGATTCTCGCGGAGGACGCGGCGCACGAGGCTCCAGCCATTGGCGTGGAATCCATCGCTGGGGAAGCCGATGACCGCATCGCCCGGCGCTACGCGTTCCGGCTGGATGAGCTTTGGCTTTTCCACGACACCGATCGCGAAGCCGCTCATTTCGACGACCCCTTCCGGGACGATGCCTGGCATTTCCGCGGTTTCTCCGCCGGCGAGGATGCAGTCGCAGGCCGAGAGCCATTCCGTCATGCCTGCGATGAGGCGCGAGATCTGGCGTTTATCGATTTTCGGGATGCCGAGGTAATCGAGGAAGAGAATGGGGTCGCCGCCGGTGGTGAGGACGTCGTTGACATTCATGGCCACGAGGTCCTTGCCCGCTGTCTCGAGGAGATCGTGCTGAAGGAGGAGTTCCAGTTTTGTGCCGACGCCGTCGCATCCTGTGACAATGACGGGTTCCTTGTAGCTGCTGAGATCGTAGGCGGCGGCGAAGAGGCCGAAGGCACCATAGAGCTTGCGTTTTTTTTCCGTGGATGAACGGAGCGTACCGATGTCGCCGACGAGGGCGGCAGCGGTTTTGGTATCGACTCCGGATTCCTTGTAGGTGAGTTTCCGCGCGGGCATGAGATCAGGGAGAGAAGCGAGAGGGGAAGAGTGAGTGAGAAGAGGATTCCGGAATCAGGCGATGAGGCGGCGGCCGCCGGTGATTTCGCGCCAGATGCCGCGGAAGAACGAATACCCTTCCCCATATTCCGTGCCATTGGACCAATCGGGGTCGTAGTGGTGCGAGCGGAAAAGGAAGCGTTCCGGGTGGGGCATGAGGCCGAAGACGCGCCCGGATTCGTCCTGAAGGCCGGCGATGCGGAGGGAGGAACCATTCACGTCGTCGGCGTACTGGAGAGTGACGAGGCCTTTGGCGAGGTATTCTTCGGCTTTGCCTTCCGGGGCGACGAAGCGTCCTTCGGCGTGGGCGATGGGGAGTTCGAGGTCCGGAGCCACTTCCGAGAGAAACGGATTGTCCGGGGCGGTGACTTTGAGTTTGACCCAGCGGCACTGGAATCGACCGCTGGCATTATCGATGAGGGAACCGGTGGGGAGGACGCCGATTTTGGTGAGGATCTGGAAGCCGTTGCAGATGCCGAGGACATAGCCGCCCGAGCTGATGAACGATTCGATGGCATTGCCGAGGCGGCGTTCCGTGACGAGTTGGGCGATGCGGCCTGCCATGATGTAATCGCCGTAGGAAAAGCCGCCGCTGAGGACGGTGAGCTGGGCTGCCGCGGCGATCATGTCCTGGTGCAGCGAGTGGTCGCGGGTGACCTGGGTGATGGGCACGATGGACGGGGAAAAGCCTGCGGTTTCGAGGGCGCGGGCGGTTTCGGCGTCGCAGTTGGTACCGGGGAACTTGATGAGCAGGGCGGATGGCTGGTCGAGCATGGTGGCTGGGGGATCGGACGATTGGAGGCGTTTGAATGCAACCGGCAAAGTGCCTTGCGGGGGTGCACTTCAGCGCTGGCCTGGCGAGATGCCGAGGCTGAGGAGGGAATCCTTGACCGTGGCGACGAAGTCGAGTGGTTTGGAGGTGCCGAGGAGGGTGTGGAGGAGGTCCGTGCGGCGTTTCGTGATTTCTGCGGCGGGGAGGAGCGGGGCAGGCGGCAGCGGGATAGTCGGGAGGCCGAATTCTGCAGGATGGGGAGGTTTCGGGATGGGAATTCTGGGGTTCGGGAGGTGCTGGAAGACGGGGTGGGCGTACGGTTGCAGAGAGATGCCGCCGCATTGGTTCGCGTACTGGCAGGCAGCTCGGAAGTAGTTTTCGCAGCGGCTCACAAGGCGGGACGTGGAGAGTTTGGCCTTGGTGACGGCGAGGCTGGCCGCTTTGAGTTCGGTGACGAACTTCTGGTGGTCTGATTGCTGGCGTCGGAGGGCTTCGTCGATTTCCGCGCGGAGTTGCTGAACGGCCCAGAAGTAGCGGGCGAGTCCTTCCCCTTTATCTGGCGTGGTCGTGTTGAGGTGCCAGACCATGAGGGCGGAAGTGGCGTAGAGCGGAACGAGGTCCGGGGAACCGAGCGACCCTGGCTGGAGGATGCGCTGGGTGAATTCCCTGTGCGGATTGGTGAAGTGTTTTGCCGGGGTAGCACGCCGGGCCGGCAGGTCGGGGGTGAGGTCCGGGGCTGGTGCGGATTGGCCGTGGGGAAGGGCGAAGAGGGCGGCGAGGGCGTCTGCTTTCTGCTGAAGGGGCTCAAACAAGGCGCGGAGGGCATCGGTTTCCGCGGTGAGTTCCGCGGTGGCGGCGGCTCCGAGGGAAGCGATGCGCTGGAATTCGATTTCCGCGGTCGATTCGCTCCGGTGTTCGAGGGCGGCGAGGAAGGCGGCGTCCGAGCAGAAGGGAGCACGGGCGCGCAGTTGTGGGACGACCTCGCGGCGGGAGATGCGGCGGCAATCGTACGTGCCATTCTGGTAGCGCATCATGGCGACGAGTTCTGCGGTGCCCTCGGCGATCCACCATGGGATGACTGGCAGCAGCCGCTGCATCATCTGGTGGGTGATCTCGTGCTGGAGGGTATCGGCCGAGCCCGTGGCACCTTCCGAGGAGAGGTAGATTTCGCCTGTGTCGCTGCGGAAGAGGCCGAGCGTGCCGCGGGGAGCACCGGCGGCTTCGTAGGAAGCGAGGTCCGAGAAGATGCGGGCGCGGAAGTGCGATCCACGGAGAGGCTGGGCATCGATGCGCCATGGGAGACGGTGGAGCAATTCGCGGGTCGCTTCGAAGACCCGGGCGGTTTCGAGGAGGGCACGGG
>CAZSDE010000266.1:414-1924 GCA_964605435.1 uncultured Akkermansia sp. | reverse complement strand
GGGTGGTTTTTCGCAGTCGAATTCGAAGGCTTCGCTGCGGTGGCGCGACCATGGGGCGGGTGGCTGGTCGGCGGGCGGGACGGGGCGGAGGCGGGCCGACGTTTCTGCGACCGTGACGCGGTCCGGGATGGACAGGCGGACATCCGCGACGGATTTCGGGGACCAGTGGAGGGCGATGGCCTTGCGGGCGCTGGGCCAGTCGAGGCTGGCGAGCGGGATCTGGCTGGGGCGGCCGCTGGCGAGGCGGAGGTGCACCGTGGGGCCGCTGAGGCGGTCGAAGGAAGCCGTAATGGCGCGGCCCTCTTGATTCTTCCATGTGGTGGCCTGCTGCGCCCGCAGGAGACCGGGGGACATGAGCACCAGAGCTGCGAGGCAGGCAGGGAGAGGGAATCTCATGGGTTGGTGCGGTTCAGCCGACCGATGGGAATATGTTCCGGGTCGGGAGGTCAGGTCAATTCCGATCGTGGGGAATCCATGGTCCGGGGCGGGCCGAAGAGGCGGTGGAAATTGGCGGTGGTGAGGGCTGCGAGATCTTCCGGGGAGATGGCGAGGTCGTGAGCGAGCGTCTGGGCGGTGGCAGGGAGTGACAGTGGGTTATGGGCACCGTTGGGGAAGGTCCATGGGCCTGCTTCCGGGGGAGGGGCGAGGTCCGGGGCATCCGTTTCGAGGAGGATGCGGTCGCGCGGAATCAACTGGAAGGCGTCGCGTGCCTTCGCTTTTCTGGGGTGAAGGAAGTAAGGAGAGAACGAGAAGAAGGCACCGTGCTCCACGAAGAACGGGATGAGGGAGGCCGGGCCGGAGAAGGCATGGAGGAGGAAGCCGCGGGGCGGCATGGGGTGGGAACGGATGAACTGGCGGAGAGGTTCCCATGCGCGGACGCAGTGGATGGTCGCTGGCCGCTGGTGAGCCGTGGCGAGCTCCAGCTGGGCCGCAAGGACCGTGCCCTGGTCCGCGAGGTCGTGGCCTTCGATCCATGCGTCGAGACCGATTTCACCGACGGCGGCCTGCGGGAAGCGCTGAAGAAGGGCGGCGAGTGCGGTGAGCCATGAATCCGGACGCTGCGGGACCCGCCATGGGTGCAGTCCGAAGGATGGAAGCAGCCATGAGTGGGCCTCGCAGAGGGCCGCGACGGCTGGCCAATCGGCTGGTTCCGTGCCATTGACGACCGCGGCGGTGATGCCCGCGAGTGGCAATTGCCTCATCAGTTCCGGTCGGAAGGGATCGAGCCGGTGGTCGTGGAGGTGGTTATGGGCATCGCACCACATGGCTGTGGGGGAATCAGGAATTGATCAACTGACCCGCGAGGAGGCGGATCCGGCTGGCGAGTGACGTCATGCCATGGAGCCGGGTTGGCGAGAGCTGGCGGTCAAATCCGAGGGAAGCGAGAATACTGGACTGGTGTGCGGCTGCGGCGGCGGGGTTGGCGTGCTGATAGACCGAGCAGACGAGTCCGGCGAGGCCGCGGACGAGATTCGATTCCGCGTCCCATGCGAGGGAGAGTCGGTTATTT
>CAZSDE010000266.1:0-404 GCA_964605435.1 uncultured Akkermansia sp. | reverse complement strand
CGCAGCCTGGGACGAGGGCGTCGTCCGTTTTCTGGTCGTCGCGCAGGCCGGGACCGGCGAGGGAATGGGTGGCGAGGGCGAGGCGTTCCTGGGGATCCGGGATGAGGTTCCAGTGGGCGGCGAGGGCGGCCTCGGTCGCGGCGGGATCAGCGGCGGGATGGTGCGGTTGGCTCGTCACGGAGGGGAGGCAACGGCAGCGGGCGGAATCCGGCAAGGGGAGAACGCCCCATGACGCTGCGGAAGTTCCGGTTTCCGTGCAGCAGTGCAGTCCGCCGGGACTCCGAGGCGGTTGGTCCTCGCTTCAGCGGATCAGGTTGACAATCTGCTGGAAGAAGATGCCGACGATGAAGGTTCCGGCGATGAGGGCGAGCAGGAGGAGCCTGGTGAGGAGGGGAACCGTGATG
>CAZSDE010000265.1:4783-5548 GCA_964605435.1 uncultured Akkermansia sp. | reverse complement strand
GGAAAAAGATCTTTACAAAACCACAAATGCGGCTAAAGAAATATCATGGCAAAGCCACGAGTGTACGCTGAAGCCGGGAGTGAGGCCGGTGTTTATCATGTGATCTCCCGATGTGCTGGGCGGGAGATGCTTTTAGGGGATGAGGAGAAGCGCGTCTTCCGGGAGATGCTGGTCGCCGCTGCGGGATTTCACCATGTCAAGATTTTGACGATGTGTCTGATGGGGAATCACTTTCATCTGCTCGTGCGGGTTCCCCGGCGGCCGGAAGGGTTTGCGCCGTCTGTGGAGGAGGTCTTCGATCTATGGGAACCGACGGTGTGTCCGCGGGGAGCGACCGTGCAGCGCAGGAAACTAGCGGCCATGACTGAACAGGGCAGGGCCGCCGAGGTTGAGGACTGGCGTTCCCGTGCAGTACGTAGAATGTTCAGCATCAGCGAGTTTACGAAGTCGCTGAAACAGCGCTTCAGCCAGTGGTACAATCGGACGCACGACCGGACGGGAGTGCTCTGGGAAAGTCGGTTCCGCTGTGTGATCGTGCAGGACAAGGAAGGCATCGTGATGACGGTGGGGGCATACGTTGACCTGAACCCAGTCAGGGCTGGGCTGGTGGACGACCCGGCGGATTATCTGTGGTGTGGATACGGTGAGGCGATGAACGGGGAGTTGGGTGCACAGGCAGGCATTGCTCTGATGGCAGGGGAAGTTACCGATCCGCTCCAGCAGCTTGGGGGAGCAGATGACGGTCGATTGCGGGTGCTGGACCGT
>CAZSDE010000265.1:0-4773 GCA_964605435.1 uncultured Akkermansia sp. | reverse complement strand
TTATCGCAAGATAATGGGCAGTACTGGCATGACCAGGCGGCTCGCTGATGGCACGCTTGTCCGTCGCGGTCTGGGCCTGGAGACGCTATCCCGTTTGGAAGGAGCGGTGGAAGCGGAGTTGCTGCTGCGCCGGGTCCGGCAGATGAGCGAGGGGGTAGTTCTGGGGGGTGGGCAATTTGTTGATGAATGGTTTGAGCAGAACCGGTGGTGGTTTGCTGGACGCAGTCGCTTGCACCGCAAGACGGGGGCACGGAGAATCGGCAGCCGTGGGGAGTGGAAGGGAATCTTCTGCCTCAGAAACCTGAACAAACAGCCGCGCGGCGGATAGAGGGCGTCCGGGCATTTTCCTTTTGCAAGCATCGAGGAACCGGGTTCGCTCTGTCAGCCTGATTCCCGTATGCCTGAAACTCCACGACCTTCTGTTCTTCCGCGACCCTGCAAGAGGGTGATTCTCAAGCTCAGCGGTGAGGCGCTGCGGGAGGACGGCAGTGTGGAAAACATTTCGCCCCCGATCGTCGAAGACATTGCTCAGCAGATCAAGGCTGCCTACCAGGGCGGCCTTGAGATCGGCATTGTCGTGGGTGGGGGCAACTTCTGGCGGGGTCTTACGGCCAGCAGCCGGGGCATGGACCGGACGACTGCTGATTACATGGGAATGCTCGCCACCATCATGAATGCGCTGGCCCTCCAGAGCATGCTGGAGGCGATTGACGTGCCGACACGTGTCATGAGCGCTCTCGAACTCAAGAACGTGGCCGAACCATTCATAAGGAGAGTGGCCATTAGGCATCTTGAACTCGGCAGGGTTGTCATTTTTGCGGCGGGCACCGGGAATCCCTACTTTTCAACTGATACCACTGCGGCGCTCCGTGCCAGCGAGATCAACGCCCATTTGATCCTGAAGGCGACCAAGGTGGATGGAATCTATGAAAGCGACCCGGTGAAGAATCCATCAGCACGGCGCTTCACGCAGGTCAGTTATCGCGAGGCGCTGGCACGTCAGCTGAAGGTAATGGACGCCACGGCCTTCAGCCTGTGCATGGACAACGGGAAGCCAATCATGGTTTTCGACATGCATCCGCCTGACAATGTGCGGAAAGCACTGGAAGGAGAGGCCATGGGAACTCTAGTCTGTGCAGGTCCCACGCTTCCCGCCGAACTATCGACCGTCAACTGACCGGCCCGGTTGCCCGGAAGCGTTTTGCCCGCCTAAATTGATTCAACACCAAGCGATCATGGACAAAGAAATGTTTCTTCTGGAACTCGAGGAGGCCATGCAGAAGTCGTGCGAGTACACGCTGCATGAATTCTCGACGGTGCGCACTGGAAAGGCCAGCCCCAGTCTCGTTGAGGGGATCGACATCCACATTCAGGCGTATGGGTCGAGCATGAAGCTCAAGCAACTGGCGTTGATCACGACCCCGGATTCGAGGCTGATCTATGTGAAGCCCTTCGATCCGGGAACTGTCCGGGACATTGAGCGGGGTTTGAAGGAGGCAAACCTTGGAATCAATCCCAGTGTGGATGGACATGCCATCCGCCTTCCGATTCCCGAGATGAGTGGAGAACGCCGCCGCGAAATGGTGAAACGGATGAAAGGCATGGCTGAGGATGGCAAGGTGAGGCTCCGGGGGGTGCGCCGCGATGGCATGGAAGCCATCAAAAAAGCAGAAAAGGATGGTGCTATCACCGAAGACGATCTCGTCAGACTGGAAAAGGACATCCAGGAATTGACGGATCAATATGTGAAAGAGGTCGATGCGCAAGCCGCCAAGAAGGAAACCGAAATTCTCACCGTCTGACCGCTGCGTGCTGGCTTATGGGCCTTCATACTGCTGAAGACTATTTTGACTGGGAAGGTCATCCGTGCCGAGGAATTTTCGAGGCAGGGGAAGAAGTGTGGGCGGCCATTCCCCGGATCCGACTGTGGATCGAGGCGGCTCTGGCGGCGTCAGATCGGTCGGTCAGCGGAGTGACAGACCAGAATCGTATTTTCGTCGGCGAATCTGTCTGGATAGGCCAAGGAACGGTCATCATGCCCGGAGCCTGCCTTCAGGGGCCGGCATGGATCGGGGAAGGATGCCGGATCGGGCCGGGATGCTGGATTCGTGAGAACGTGGTGATCGGCAACGGAGCGATCGTCGGCAACAGCTGCGAATTGAAGAACTGTGTGGTCGGAGAAGGCTCGGAGATCCCCCATTGGAACTATGTGGGCGACTCGCTGCTGGGTCGCAGAGTGCACCTCGGTGCCGGAGTGATTCTTTCCAATTGGCGTCATGATCACGGTGAGATTCCCGTTGTCGATGATCGATATCCCGGAGGTCGCCTGGCGTCCGGTTTGCCCAAGTTCGGTGCCATCATGGGCGATTTCTCGGATGCTGGAGCCCATGCGGTCCTCAATCCCGGCTCGCTCATCGGCAGAAGGTCGGTGCTGTACCCCGGGACCGTGTGGCGCGGAGTTCTCCCGGCGGACCGCCTCGTGAAGTTGAGGCAGGAACAAGTGATCGTGACTAGGCGGTCGTAAAATCCCGATACCCTGTAGCTTTACTGTCCGCACAAGTCTGTGGTCAGAATGGCTAATCGTCAGGATCAATTAACTCACAGGATTCTCAGGGCGGTCACCCTCACCGCACCACCACCACCAAAAGGTCTGTCCTTTTGGGTACTTTTGGGTACCTCGGAATCCGTGACGATCTTTGATTCCGGGCATTCAGAAACCTGCGTTGAAAACGACGAATTTCGATAAAAGGACAGACCTTTTGGTTGCTACGGAGCTTTGCGTACTTGGTAAAACCACCGTGTAAAACGACCATGCCAGCCAGATGCCTGCGCAAAAGGCCTGTCCTTCTGTGGATCCGTTCCCGGTTGACCGTGTGTGGCTGGGGAGTCAGGGTGGCTCATGCTGCGGCAACTATTGAAATCGAAGATTCACCGGGCGGTGATCACGGATGCGCATGTTGATTATGAGGGGAGCATTACCATTCCGGAGGATTTGATGATGGCGGTGGATCTTTGGGAGGGGGAGAAGGTGCTGGTGGCGAGCATCACGAGTGGGGCGCGATTGGAAACGTATGTGCAGCGTGGGCCGGCTGGATCGCGGGCGTTTGTGGTGAATGGCGGTGCGGCGCTGAAGATTCCGCGTGGGCATCTGGTGAGCATCATGGCGTTTGGCATGAGTGATCGGATGGTGAAGCCGCAGAGAGTGGTCCTGGACCGTGAGAACCGGGTGATTCGGGAGGGTTGAAGTGGGCTGAAAATCCCATTGCTCGGGAATTGCTCTTGGTGGCGAAACCGTGATAATGGGAACGGTTTTGCTGAAAAAATTGTCTCCATGGAATCAGATCAACCGATGGCGGAGTGGACGGTTCTGACGTGCCCGAGTTGTGGGTCGCGCATGAAGGCGCGTGCGGCGACGTTGGGCGGTGTAAGGATTCTCTGTCCGGTGTGTCGTGGTTTGGTGTCGGATGTGGAGGTGCTGCCGCCAGTGAAGCAGGAGGCACCGAGTCCGGAGTTCGGGGGGAGCATACCGATGCGGGGGAGCGTGAGGGGGGGAGTGGGGGGATCGGTGGCGGGGCCAGGGCCGGGGAAGTCGGATCTGCCGAAGCGTGAAGACGACGAATTTGTTGGTGGGGTGGCGGAAGTGGGTACTGGTGGTGATGAGGCTGGAGGGGCGGAATTTTTCAATCGGCTGCATCGCACGGATGAATTTGCGGGTCCGGCGCGTGTGAAGGTAAAGAAGCGTCGGCGTGGGGCATCGGGCGGAGGTTTGGCTGATTGGGATGAGGTGCGCGAGGGGATGTCCGGGGGTGAGTTGGCTGCGGACACGTGGGAGCATGCATCGGCGTTGCCTGAGGATGCGATTGAGGTGCGTGAGAAGGATCTGATTATGGGGACGGCCGAGCGGAATGGAGTGGTGGTGCACCGGGTGAAGCGGAGCCGGCGTGAGCGTGAGGCGTCGGCGGCGCAGATGTTTTTCCGCAGGCTGACGGCGCACACCAAGGTGGTGGCGGGTCTGCTGTGTGCGGTGATTGTCGGGGGGGCGGTTTATTATGGATGGAAGACGCTGAGTCAGCGCTGGAAAGCGGTGACGTATGAAGAGGCTGGGGGTAAGGAATTTGAATCGGACCGGACGTATCTGACCTTGCAGGACATCAGTGGGGCGGAGGATGCGGTGCGGGCGTTTCTGGCATCGGACAGTGTGGAGAGGATGCTGGAGCATGTGCGGCTGCCGGGTCGGGTGAAGCCGCTCATGGAGCGGTGGTACCGGAAACGTCCGCTGCAGCCGATGACGGCTGGGGCGGTGACGAATCAGAACAAGCTGAGGAGTGGCGAGTTGTACCTGATTACGCTGGAAATGACGGTGAACGAGCCAGATCTGCTGAGTCCTGGCGAGACCTTTCCGCAGTCGCGTTATTTTGCGGTGGAGGAGATCCGTGACAGTCTGGGGAGCAGCCGTTACAAGGTCGACTGGGAGACGAGTGTGGGGTATCAGGAGTTGCCGCTGGAGGAATTCCGGGAGGAGATGGTGAAGCGGCCGGTGCCGTTCCGGGTGAGGCTGCGTGAGTCGGATTATTATCTGCATGGGTTTTCGGATCCTCGGGAGTGGCGTTGTGTGGAATTGTATTATCCTGGGAGGGATGAGTTTCATTTGTATGGCTACATCCGGCTGGGGACTGGCAAATCGGATCAGTTGCTGGCTCTGGTGGACGGAGGGATTTCGTCGGCGGCGGTGCTGACGCTCTGCACGCGGCTTGCGGGAATGACCGGGTTCTT
>CAZSDE010000264.1:0-5564 GCA_964605435.1 uncultured Akkermansia sp. | reverse complement strand
CGACGAACCCATCACCGCTCACCGCGTCTGACTTTGTTCGTAATGGATCTGCCGGATGAGCCGCCAAACCGGCAACTCTCCCGCAGATGATGCCCCAAGCCCGGCCGGCCTGCCCACAGGTCAGCCGGGCTGACCCTTTCAGGGCCGCAGAATCACCTTGATGAGGTCTTCCTGGGCCGCATGCAGCCGGTGAAACCATTCCGCGCCTTCCTCAAGGGGCCGCACGGCGCTGGTGAGCGGCTCGACCCGGATCTTCCCATCCGCAATCGCCGCAAGGGCCGCCGGATATTCCCCGGCACTCGCACACGATCCAAACAATGACAGTTCCCTCGTCACCACAGCCTGCAGGGGAAACTCAATGCGCTGAGCAAGATTGCCCACCAACCCAACGGATCCACCCTTCCGCACACAGTCGATGGCACTCTGCACGGTCGCCGCAATGCCCACGCATTCCATGACCACATCCACCCCTTCCCCTCCCGTCCGCTCCAGCATGGCCTCGCGCAATCCTCCCGCCTTCGCAGGAAATACTTCATCAGCCCCCAGCTCCCGCGCCACCGCCAGCCGCTGCTCGCTCAGATCACTAGCATAAACCTTCGCACAGCCCGCCGCCTTCAAAGCCTGCACCGTCAGCAGCCCAATGATGCCCGCCCCCACCACCAGCCCGCTCTTTCTCGGACGAGCCTGCGACCGCCGCACCGCATGCAGCGCCACCGCCGCCGGTTCCACAAACACCGCCTGCTCGAAACTCACTTTCTCAGGCAATCGGCAAACCACCCGGCCAGGCACACTCACATATTCCGCAAAGGCCCCGTGCTGACGGTAATCTCCACAGGAAACCCCCAGAATCCGGCGGTTCCGGCACAGATTGACCTGACCATCCGCACAGTATTCGCAGGCCCCGCAGTACAGGGTGCTGTCAAAGGTCACCCGCTCGCCAGGCTCCCACGCCCCGGCCTTGGCCCCGGCCCGCACCACCACCCCGGCCGCTTCATGCCCCATGATCACCGGCGGAATCCGCCGACCCGTGCTCCCATCCATCCCATGCACGTCACTTCCACAAATCCCGCAGGCCACCACCCGCACCAGCACTTCGTCCTCCGCCATCTGCGGTTCCGGTGCGTCTCCGAACGTGAACTGACTGCTGCCAATGAGCGTGAGGGCCTTCATGCCGCCCACCTGTGATCAGCCCCACCTGCCTGTCCAACGTGAATTCACCCCACCCCACAAGGCAGCTTGCACCAGCCTACCCCACAGGCTACCCCGTCCACCCCATCGCTCTTCTTCCCATGGACATCTTCGCAGAACTTCAGTGGCGCGGCCTCATCGACGACTACACCGGCCGCACCGAATCCGGCGACTCTTCCCGCGGCCTCCCCCAGCGCCTCGCCGACGGCCCCATCACCCTCTACTGCGGCTTCGATCCCACCGCCGATAGCCTCCACGCCGGCAGCCTCGTCCCCCTCATCGCCCTGCGCCGCTTCCAGCTCGCCGGTCACCACCCCATCGCCGTCGCCGGCGGAGCCACCGGCAGCATCGGCGACCCCAGCGGCAAATCCCAGGAACGCCAGCTCCTCTCCAAGGAACAGATCGCCGCCAATGTCGCCGCCATCCGTCCCCAACTCGCCCGCTTCCTCGACTTCGACGCCCCGGCCAATCCCGCCAGACTCGTCGACAATGCCGACTGGCTCGGCCCCGTCAGCTTCCTCGACTTCCTCCGCGACGTCGGCAAGCACTTCACCGTCAATCAGATGGTCGCCAAGGAATCCGTCCGCGCCCGCATGGAGGACCGCGACGTCGGCATCAGCTACACGGAGTTCAGCTACATGCTCCTCCAGGCCTACGATTTCTACCATCTTGCCCGCGTCCACGGCTGCGAACTCCAGATCGGCGGCAGCGACCAATGGGGCAACATCACCGCAGGCATGGACCTCACCCGCAAAAAACTCGACCGCCGCGCATGGGGCCTCACCCTCCCGCTCATCACCAAGGCAGACGGTACCAAATTCGGAAAAACAGAAGGCGGCACCGTCTGGCTCGACCCACGCCGCACCAGCCCCTACCGATTCTACCAGTTCTGGATCCAGACGGACGACCGCGACGTCGTCCGCTACCTCAAGTTCTTCACCTTCCTCAGCCACACGGAAATCGAAGCCCTCGAACAGGAACACTCCGCCAACCCGGGAGCCCGCGCCGCCCACCGCGCCCTCGCCCGCGAAGTCACTTCCCTCATCCACGGCGAATCGGCCTGCCTCGACGCCATCCGCGCCACCGAAATCCTCTTCGGTGCCCCCATCGACGGCATCACCGCCAGTACCCTCGACGTCCTCTCGGCTGAAATTCCCAACGCCTCCACCAGCACGACCTCCCTCAACGAGGGCATCCCCCTCACCGATGCCCTCGTCTCCACAGGCCTCTGCCCCAGCAAAGGCCAGGCCCGCAAGGACATCGAAGCCGGCGGCATCTACCTCAATGGCTCCCGCTGCACGGAATCCACACGATCCCTCACCCCAGCCGATCTCCTCCACCAGCGCGCCGTCCTCCTCCGCAAGGGAAAACGCGCATGGGCCATCCTCTCAGTCTCCTGACCCCCACCAGCAAAACCTCCCTCGCCCCGCTCACGAGCCGCCGCTTCCCCAAGGAGGCGGCTGCTCCGTTTCATGGCGGCCAAAAAAGTCCTCGTTCACGGTTCGCAAATCCGCCGGACGGCGCGTATATTGCTCCACCCCTTTCATCGTATTATCTGCCCACATGAAGCGATCCGTCCACCTGCTGTCCGCCCTCGCCGCCGCCGCGCTGCCCGCCACAGCTGCCCTCCCCGAACTCAATGGCATCGCCCCACGCGGTGCCCAGCGCGGCACGGACATCGAAACCACCTTCTCCGGCAACCGCCTCGCCGACACCGAGGAAATCGTCTCATACAATCCCTCGCAGATCAGCGTCCTCGACTTCAAAATCGAAAACCCCACCACCCTCAAGGTCAAACTCCACATCGATCCCGCCTGCCCCCTCGGCGAACACGTCTTCCGCGTCCGCACCAAGTCCGGCATCAGCTACGCCCGCAGCTTCTTCATCGGCCAGTTCCCCACCATCGAAGAAAAGGAACCCAACACGCTCTTCGAGGAAGCCCAGACCATCACCACCAATGTCACCGTAGCCGGCGTCGCCCGCAACGAAGACACCGATTACTACCGCATCGATGCCAAAAAAGGCGACCGCATCAGCGTCGAAGTCGAAGGCATCCGCCTCGGCACCGCCTTCTGGGATCCCTACGTCGCCATCCTCAACGACAAGAAATTCGAACTGGTCACCTGCGACGATTCCCCCCTCGCCATCCAGGACCCGCACGCCAGCATCATCGCCCCGGAAGACGGTACCTACTTCATCGAAGTGCGCGATTCCTCGTACGCCGGCAACGATGCCGCCCAGTACCGCATGCACGTCGGTGCCTTCCCCAGACCCACCGTGGCCTACCCAGCCGGCGGCAAGGCAGGCTCGGAACTCTCCGTGACCTACCTCGGCGACCCCGCAGGCCCCCTCACGGAAACCATCAAGGTCCCCGATACCCCCGGCGAAAAACTCTCCCTCTTCGCAACCGCCGGCAACCTCTCGGCTCCCTCCGCCAACCCCTTCCGCATCACCTCGCTCGATAACGTCCTCGAGGCCGAACCCAACAATTCCCTCGCGGAAGCAAAGGCCAACACCTCCCCGCCCGCCTTCCCCATCGCCTGCAACGGCGTCATCGAAAAACCCGGAGACGAAGACTGGTTCAAATTCACCGCCACCAAGGACCAGCGCTTCGACCTCGTCGTCTACGCCCGCTCCATCCGCTCGCCTCTCGACCCCGTCCTCGAAATCTTCAACAAAGACGGAGCCGCCGTCACCGGCAACGATGACAATGGCCCCAACCCGGACTCGCGCATCGCCGGCTGGGTCGTCCCCGCCGACGGTGAGTACTACCTCCGCGTGCGCGACCACCTCAGCCGCGGCGGCAGTGACTTCGTCTACCGCATCGAAGCCGCCCCACCAGAAACCGGCCTCCAGGCGTACATCTCCCGCTACGACCGCAACGACAGTCAGCAGTGGACCACGTTCGCCATCCCCAGAGGCAGCCGCCACGCCATCCAGGTCCACGCCGACCGCATCAATGTCGGCGGTGACATCGTCTGGGATTGCCCCAATCTCCCCGCCGGCGTCACCCTCGAGTCCATCGGCATCCCCAACGGCCTCGCGGAACACATCATGATCCTCTCCGCCGCACCCGACGCGCCGCTCGCCGCCGCCCTCCTCGACATGCGGCCGAAACTGGCCGACCCCAAAGCGCCCCCCGTCACGGGCCGCTGGCTCAATAACATCGAATTCGTTCAGGGCGAACCAAACAATACACCCTACGTCTCAGCCCAGCGCCGCTTCCCAGTCGCCGTCGTCGAGGAACTCCCCTTCACCATCGACCTCGTACCCCCCACCGTGCCCATCGTCCAGAGCGGCACCATGAACCTCAAAGTGAAGGCCACCCGCAAGGATGGCTTCAAGGCCCCCATCACCGTCCGCATGCTCTGGAACCCTCCAGGCATCAGCGCCCCCGGCACCGTCGCCATCCCGGAAGGCCAGCTCGAAATCGATTACCAACTCACCTGCAGCGGCGACGCTCCTGCCAATACATGGAAAATCGCCGCACGGGCCCCATCTACACGTCTTCCGCCCTCACCCCCATCACCGTGGCACCCCCCTTCCTCACCATGAAAATGGAAATGGCCTCCATCGAACAGGGGAAACAAGGCGAACTCTTCTGCAAACTCGAAGTCGCCAAACCATGGGAAGGAAAGGCCAAACTCACCGTCTTCGGCCTCCCCGCGAAAACCTCGACCACAGAACTGGAAATCTCCGCCACGGACAAGGAAATCCGCTTCCCCGTGACCACCGCCGCGGACAGCCCAGTCGGCAAACACCAGAACCTCTTCTGCCAGGCCATCATCACGGAAAACGGCGTCCCCATCCCCCACACCATCGGCCAGGGCGGCATCGTGCGCATCGATCCCCCGCCTCCCGCTCCACCCCCCGCCGCCGTGGCCGCCGCTCCCCCCGCCACCCCAGCCCCGGAAGCCGCCGCCCCCGCCGCCAAACCTCTCAGCAGACTCGAACAACTCCGCCAGCAGGCCGCCGCCAAGTAACTCCCCGATCCGTATCTTCCCTGCGCCATGAAACTCTCCCGAGCCTTCCTCGCTCTCGCCATCCCGGCTTCCACGGCCCACGCCGCCGATGCCATCCCCTCTCTCTTCACGGACAAAATCCAGCCGCTCTTCGCTGGGAAATGCGTTTCCTGCCACAACCCGGAAAAGACCAAGGGGAAACTCCAGATGCACACCGCCGCCGCCCTCGCAGCCGGCGGCGACAGCGGCCCCGCCATCGTGCCAGGCAAACCGGACGATTCTCTCCTCCTCCAGCGCATCTCCCTGCCCGCCGGACACGATGACATCATGCCACCGGAAGGCGATCCCGTCACCCCGGACGAAATCGCCGCAGTCCGTTCATGGATCACCGAAGGTGCCGCCTTCCCTTCAGAC
>CAZSDE010000263.1:0-5575 GCA_964605435.1 uncultured Akkermansia sp. | reverse complement strand
TCCGGCCACCACCACCGGGAGCACAGACCCAGCCCCTGCCTCCCCGCCCATGGACCGCACCCGCCAGCTCCGCCACCGCCGTCTCCTTCTCGCCATCCTCGCAGTCGCCACCATCCTTTTCTGCGGAGCCCATCGCGAAGTCCGCACCACTTACTACGACGGCACACCCTTCGCCACGGAAACATGGTCATTCGGAATGGTCCCGCGCCTCGGAAGCATCCCCGGACCGTGGCGCACGGAAACCAGACAGTTCCAGCCGGCTGCCGGAACCATCACGCGCATCCACTGGCTCTCCACCTCCATGGCGGCAGGCCTGTCCGCCCTCGCGGCCCTCGCAGCATTTGTCGCCGCCGTGGAAGCGGAACGGCGTCGGCCACCGCAACCCGGCGGACCGGAACCTGTCTTCCTCCTTCCCATGCTGCGCCCGCAGAACACGGGCCCTCCCATGCTTCACAAAGCCAACTTCGCCCGGGCACTGCTGCTCCTCGTCTGCGCGGGCCTCCTTCTCTCCTGTCTCATGGTCATGGTTTTCCAGGGCCTCCTCGGTGGCTCCGGACCGCTCCTGCTCTCCATGTCCATCACTTCGGTGATGCTCGTGGCCGGCTTCCTCCCGGCCCTCCTCCGCGTGCCCGGAAGCCCCCGCATGAAGGACGGTCCAGCACCCCCGGGACCGACCACGCCTCCTCCCGGACGAGGGGCCACCGAAATCTCACTGGCCTTTGTCTGGTGGTGCGCCGTGGCCACCGCCGCCGTCTTCCTGATGCCTGCATGGCACGGCCCGGAACTCACCATTCTTCTGTCCCTGAGCATGGCAGCCGCCGCATCCGCTGCCCGCGCCTTCCCCCGTCCCTGGCCCGCCGAACCAGCCGCCGTGCGGAGACTGCGATGGCACGCATGGCTCGGCTGGATGCTGTCGGCCCTCGCCGCCGCTGTCAGCCTGTTCTTCCTGTTCTCCCGACTCACCGAATCCGGTGGCTGGCATCCCGCACCATCGGAAGCGCTGGCGGTCCCCCTGATCATGGCCGCAGCCCTCCTCCTCCCCGCCGCCTCCCTCCGTCTCCACCGCGCTTCCCAGCCGAATTCCCCGGGCCTTCCGACCCCAGGTTCCCACCGCACCCCGCTCGCCCTGCTCATCGGGGTGGCAGCCACCCTCGGGTACGCTCTCCTCCGCCAAACCACGCCCCGCCTTCCCGCCAACGCTCCCGAACCACTGCCCGCACCCATATCGAAACAGCCGACGCTTCCCCCTTTCCGTGGCATCTTCACCACGGAAGGCCAGCACATCCTCACGCCCCGCGCCACCCTCACCATCGAACGGCCGGACGTCTCGGCCGGACTGCCCGGCCAGCGCGGCTTCTCCCTCCGGATCGTCAACCCAGACGGAACGTCCTCAACCATCGGCCACAGCCCACTGGCCCAGGGCAACGAACCCTTCTTCGCCACCTTCGACGCTCCCACCGGCATTCTCTGGCTCGGATCCCCCACCGTCATCGGCTTCCTCCCACTCGAACCATCCGCCGAATACAAGGCATGGCACCACCGCACATCCATCCCCCCGGAAATCGAAGGCACCCTCCCGCCCGCCGTCCGACTGCTCCTCGAACCATGGTACCAACCCAACCCCGCCACGGACAGCGAGTAAACCCCGGAGGCACCCCGTAGCCTTGACAGCTGCTGCGCCAGCAGCAGGAATGAGCATGAACAAAGTCAATCTGGTGAGATTCTGGATCGCATGCCTGCTGCTGTCCGCATGGATGACCGGCGGAGCACCCGCCGGGGAACGGCTCTCCGATCGCTTCAGCCGGAAACTGGAGGATTTCGGTTCCGGAAACCGGGACCGGGGAAAACTGCTGAGCGGACCGGTGCCAGTGAAAATGCTGCGCGGCGGCGCGGCCGGCCGCATGTGGCGCGCCGAACTCGGCGGCGTGCCATTCAAGGTGACCATTGAAGATGGCCTGCCGCGGACCCCGGAGGAAGTGCTCGCAGTACTGGGAAAAATCCCCGCTTCCTACCGCCGGGCCCTCGCAATTGTCTCGGAGGAAGGCAAGGACGGCGTCGCCATCTACCGCGATCTCGACGGAGCCGCCGCCCATGGATCGCAGGACTACCTGAACATGGTTCCCTCAGCCAATGCCTTCGTGGTCGTGCACGAGGCCGGCCATATCCTCGAACAGCGCGCCACCAAAGCGGATCCGGATGTTCTCAAGCGCTGGGCCGAAGCCCTCGCCGCAGATGCTGTGTCGGTTTCCCGCTACGGAGATCAGGTGGCCCACGAGGACCTCGCAGAATTCGCCAGAGTCTATGCCCTCTGCCTCGATGCCGGCAAGGAACCGCTGGCCGCCCTCCGCAAGGCTTCACCCCGCCGGACCACGCAATGGGAAGCCATTCTCCGCGGAGACAGGAAATAGAAGCCCGGCATCCGGATCAGCGGGGCGGAAAGAGATTGCGGGATGCGCGGGAATTCCGCAGAGCATTCCCATGAAATTCCTGTTCCGTCCGGCCCTGCCACTTCTCCTCTCGCTCTGCCTGTCCGCCTCCGCCGAGACTCCCAACCTCGGCATTCCGGACAAGGATGACGGCATGGCAGGCTCCGGCCCAGTGCGCCGCTACGACTGGTTCCGCGGCCTCTGGAACGAGAAACGCGCCGCATGGGCCAAACGCCTCGAGGCCGACCGCGGTGCCGTGGTCTTCCTCGGCGATTCCATCACCCAGGGCTGGGGCGACGATTTCGGAGGAAGCTTTCCCGGCATGAAGGCCGCCAACCGCGGCATCAGCGGCGATACCACCCGCGGCATGCTGCACCGCCTCGAACACGATGTCCTCGCACTGCAGCCCGCCGCCGTGGTCCTCCTCATGGGAACCAATGACCTCGAGGAAAAGGCAACTCCGGAGGTCATCGCCGGAAATCTGAAGCTCATCCTCGCCGCGCTGCACGCCCACAATGCCACCATGCCCATCGTGCTCTGCCAGGTCTTCCCCAGCGCCGCCTCGAAGTCGCGGCCAGCCGACCTGATCCGCAAAGTCAACGAACTCTATGCGGCCGCCGTCAAAGGGAATGCCCAGGTCACCTTCGTGGAAACATGGCCGATGTTTGCCGATGCCGCCGGCGACGCAAAACCCGCAGAATTCCCGGACCTCCTCCATCCCAACAAGGCAGGCTACGACCGCTGGGCCATGGCCCTCCGCCCCGTCCTCGCCACCCTCGGATTCCTCGAAAAGGAACCCGATGCCTTCACCCCGGAACAAGGCAGCAAAAGCCTCTTCAATGGCAAGGACCTCACCGGCTGGGGCTACCGCGACAAATCCGGCGCATGGGAATCCTTCGACGGAAAAGCACAGAGCAGCGACGGACGCTACGCTGCCATCGGCGGCCGCCTCGTCGTGAAAACACCTCCGGAATACAGCCGCATCACCCAGCTCTGGACGGCACAGGAATTTCCAGAGTCGTTCGAACTGAAACTCGAATTCCGCGCCACCCCGAATGCCGACAGTGGCATCTTCATCCGCGGTCCGCAGCTGCAGTGCCGCGATTATGTGCTCGCCGGTCCATGGAAGAACCTCCCGAATTACCGCCCGCAGGAATGGAATGAAGTCGTCGTAACCGTGCGCGATGGCGTGGCACGCTGCACCTGCAACGGTGACGTGCTCGACGAGGCCTTCAAGGTCCCCGCCACAGGCCCCATCGGACTCGAAGGCGACCGTGGTCAGATGGAATACCGCCGCATCCGCATCAGGGAGTTGCCATGAAGCAGATGCTGCGCTGGCTGCCGGGCATCGTGGCAGGCGCAACCCTGGCCGGAGCGCAGGAATCCCTGCAGTTCACCGTCCAGAGCCGCTCCGCCGGTCCCCACGGTGCCGCCGTGGCACTGCGCGAAGTCACATGGAACCCCCAGCAGTCCGCTCTCATCCTCTGCGATTTCTGGGATTCACACAGCAGCCCGGGAGCGGCCCGCCGCGTCAGCGAACTGGCCCCGCGGGTCGCCGAAGTCGTCGCCACCGCCCGCTCCCGCGGTGTCCTCATCATGCACGCCCCATCCGACTGCATGGCTTTCTACGAGGGACACGCCGCACGCCGCCGCGCCCAGGAAACCCCGGCGGCTGACAACCTCCCGAACGGCATCGACCAATGGCAGTACTGGCTCAATGCCGAAGAAGAAGCAGCCGGCTACCCCATCGATGCCAGCCCCGATGGATGCGACGACACCGAGGGCGAAAAATCCGCATGGCAGGCGGTGCTCGCAAGGGAAGGCCGCCTCACCCAACGCTGGCCATGGCGCTCACAGCACCCACTCGTAAACATCGATCCGGAACGCGATGTCATTTCCGACCGCGGCAGCGAAATCTGGAATGTCCTGCGCGCCCGGAACATCCGCCACGTCTTCATGGCCGGCGTCCACCTCAACCGCTGCGTGTGCGGCCGACCCTTCGGCATCCGCCAACTGCGCAGGCTCGGCATCGAAACCGTTCTGCTGCGCGACCTCACCGATGCCCTCTTCGATCCCCGCAAACCGCCGCAGTTTCCCCAGCCGGCCGGAACCTCCCGGATGGTCGCTCATGTGGAACGCTACCTCTGCGGCACCGCCGAAAGCGCAGCCGTCTTCGGCGGCTGCAGCGCGCTGCTGCGCGAGGACCAGCGCGCGTCGCTCGCCGTGCTGACCGGCGAAGATGAATACCACACCGCAGAAACCCTGGCCGGCTTCCTCGAAGGTGATGCCGCCGCCGACTTCCGGGTCACATGGCTCACGGAAGACAGCGGCGGCAGCACCGGAAAACTCCTCCACGCCACCGCCCTCGATTCCGCCGACCTCATCCTCGTAAGCATGCGCCGGAAGGCCCTCGCCGCGCCGGACATGGAATCGCTCCGCCGCGCCGTGGCCCGCGGCGTGCCAGTGGCAGCCATCCGCACAGGAAGCCATGCCTTCGCCCTCCGCCCAGGCACCCCCGTGCCCGCAGACAAGGCCGTCTGGCCGGAATGGGACGCCCATGTGCTCGGCGGCAACTACCAGAATCACCACGGAGCCGACGCCCGTGTCACGGTCGACCTGCTTCCCTCGTCACACCCCATCCTCCGCGGCGTGCACGGCCCGTTCGCCTCAGGCGGCTCTCTCTACCGCAACTCTCCCCTCCAGCCCGGAGCCATTCCCCTCCTCAGCGGAAAAGCAGAAGGAATCGCTCAACCGGAACCCGTCGCATGGGTGCATGTGACCCCAGCCGGAGCCCGCAGCTTCACCACTTCCCTCGGCCACCCGGATGACTTCGCCGTTCCCGCGTTCCGCCAACTGCTGCACCACGGCCTGCGCTGGGCCGCCCGCATGGATTGATCCGTATCAGAATCCCCGGGGATGGCGGGCCGTGAATCCCTTCAGATTCCGCGGCTTCGCATTCCACCGCGGCCCCACATGACCAGACCCCCCACTCGTCGTGTCAAGCCGCAGCCCGCACACCGTCATCAAAACATGACCCGGCCGCGCATACACCGTAATGTAGCGCCCCGGCCCCGGTGCCCCGTACTTCCGGAACGCACCACTCGGCATGGTCTCGGCCAGCAGACCGCACGACCGCAGCACATAGGAAA
>CAZSDE010000262.1:5350-5581 GCA_964605435.1 uncultured Akkermansia sp. | reverse complement strand
GCCCGACCATGCGGATCTGGAGTCGGCCTATGCGGCGGCGCGCGAACGGATTGCGGGGATGATCGGAAGGTTGTCCGAACCCCGGCATTTCACGCCGATGGCGGCGGCTCCGGCGACGGCTCCAGCGCATGCGCAGAGCAATACCACCAAAGAAGAATTCCTCGCCATGGTCGCAAAAGCCAAGGAATACATCCGGGCCGGCGATGTATTTCAGGTGCTGCCCAGCCAGCG
>CAZSDE010000262.1:459-5329 GCA_964605435.1 uncultured Akkermansia sp. | reverse complement strand
CTTTGAAGTGCCCTACACCGGGCGTCCCATCGAAGTCTACCGCGCCCTGCGCCACGTCAATCCTTCGCCTTACATGTTCTGCCTGGAACTCGAGGACTTTGCGCTGGCCGGCAGCAGTCCGGAAGTACACGTGCGCTGCATGAATGGCCGGGTCGACATCCGGCCGATTGCCGGAACGCGGCGGCGCGGCCGCGATGCTGCCGAAGACGATGCCCTCGCGCAGGAACTGCTCGCCGACGAAAAGGAACGCGCTGAGCACATCATGCTCGTCGATCTTGCCCGCAACGACGTCGGGCGCGTCAGCGAATTCGGCACGGTCACGGTGACCGATCTCATGATCATCGAGCGGTACAGTCATGTGATGCACATTGTCAGCAACGTGACCGGAACTCTTGGTGCGGGGCGGACGGCCTGCGATGTCATGCGGGCGACGTTTCCGGCAGGCACGGTGAGTGGTTCCCCGAAGGTGCGGGCCATGCAGATCATCAATGAACTGGAGAAGAGCAAACGCTGCGCCTATGCCGGGGCCGTGGGCTATCTCGGTTTCGATGGAAATCTGGATTCGTGCATCGCCCTGCGGACCGTCGTCCTGCGCAATGGCCGGGCGTACGTCCAGGCCGGAGCCGGCATTGTGGCCGACAGCGATCCGGAAAGCGAGTACCAGGAAACCGTGAGCAAGGCCGCGGCGGCGCTGCGGGCGGTGGAGCGGGCTGGGACGCTGTCCGACTCTTGACCGCATGCTGCTTTCCTCCTAACGGCAGCCGGTTCCCCTTTTTCATTTATCCATCTTTTCTCCACCATGCCTGGCAAATCCAAACAGCATTATCATTTCATCGGCATCTGCGGCACGGCCATGGGTGCGGTGGCCGCTGCGATGAAGGAACGAGGTTTCCGCATCACCGGCAGCGACAGCGCCGTGTACCCACCGATTTCCACCTTTCTGGAATCGCGCGGCATCGCTCTCGAACGTGGCTACCGCTCGGCCAACATTCCTGCCAAGGCGGATGTCATCGTGGTGGGCAATGCGATTTCGCGAGGGAACGAGGAACTCGAGGAAGTCCTCAACCGGAAGCTGCGCTACGTTTCCATGCCTGAAGTGCTCAAGGAACAGTTTCTGCGCGGGAAGCGGAACTTCGTGGTGACGGGGACCCATGGCAAGACGACGACCACATCTCTGCTCACATGGCTGCTGCATGCGGGTGGCCTCAATCCGAGTTATCTGATCGGAGGAGTGCCGCGGAATTTCGATGGCGGAGCGCGCTTTACGGACAGTGATTTCTTTGTGCTGGAAGGCGACGAATACGATACGGCCTTCTTTGATAAACGGTCGAAGTTCCTTCACTACCTCCCGGAAGTCCTCATCGTGAACAACGTCGAGTTCGATCACGCCGACATTTTCGAGAACCTCGAAGCCATCAAGAAGAGCTTCCGGCTCCTCCTCCGGGTGGTGCCGCGCAACGGTGTCATTTTCGCCAATGGGGACGATGAAAATGTGCGCGATGTCATTCAGAATGCCCCGGCTCCCGTGGTCACAGTCGGCTTCGGCCCCGAAAACAATCACCGCATCACGGACGTGGTCTACGGCGAGGAATCGACGAGCTTCACGATCAATGCGCAGCGCTACACGGTGCCGATGAATGGCGATTACAACGTGCGCAACGCAGCCATGGCAGTGAGTGCAGCGGAATTCGCCGGACTCGCTCCGGTGAAGATTGCGAAGGCGCTCACGCAATTCCGCGGAGTCGCCCGGCGGCAGGACCTGCGCGGCGAAGTCAATGGCGTGAAGGTGATCGATGACTTCGGTCACCATCCGACGGCCATCAAGGATACCACCACGGCGCTGAAGCGGCGCTACAATGCCTCGGGCGGCAAGATGGTGGCGATTTTCGAACCGCGGTCGAACACGACGCGGCGCAAGGTATTCCAGCGGGAACTGGCGCTCGCGCTGGGAGCCAGCGAGGTGGTGATTCTGGCTCCGGTGGCCGATCCGCACAAGGTGCCCGAGAATGACCGGCTCGATGTGAACCGTCTCCTTGATGATATCCGGGTGATGGGGCGCGAGGCATTCATGGAACCGGATGTCGATGCCATTGTGAGCCGGGCCATGGGTCTGGTGCAGCCGGGTGATACGATCACGGTCTTCTCGAATGGCGGCTTTGGCGGGATTCACGACAAGCTGCTCACGGCCCTCGCGGGCACCGGGAAGAAGAAATGATGACGGGCCGGGTGGCTGGTGCGTAGCTTTCCGGCGCGGATGGGGGGCTTCTGCTCCCGGCTTCCGGAACCCATAGCCATCATGAACAACAGCGGACCAGCGGAATCGCCCGGAGGGCAGGGGGAGTCGGCGTGGGCATGGCTCGCGGCCGGCGACGGTCGGCACTACTGCCACCGCGGCCGCTTCCGCCGTGCCTCTGCGCCACCCGCTGATGGATTGGCATGGTACGTGAACGATTTCACGCTGTCCGATCCCCAGCCATGGCGGATTCCGGATGGGGAGTCCGAGGAATTGGCAGTCGATCGCAAGCCGGCGCTCGCTCCGGCTATGGCATGGCACGGCGCAGACCGTGCGGTTTTCGATGCCGCGTTTTCCCGCATCATGGCCGGCATTGCGGCCGGGAGGCTCGTGAAGGCGGTGCCGGTGAGTACGGCGTCGGGAGAATGTCCGGGAGGCATGGGGTCGTGGGTGCGGCGCTGTCTGGGCATGGATGGCGGCGGAGCCGGAGGCTATGCCTTCGGCTGGAATGAAGGATCCCGCGGTTTCGGGGGATTTTCGCCCGAGATTCTCTTTCAGATCGAGGGCCGGAGACTCACCTCGATGGCACTCGCCGGGACGGTGGATGCGGCACACGCAGGCGAACTCGAACTTACTCCGCAGCTGGGTCGCGAACATGCGGTCGTCGTCGACGCGCTGCGGCAGCGTCTCGAACCCTTTGGCCGGGTCATGGTGGGCCGGCGCGAAGTCGTGGCCCAGGGATCGATCCGGCATCTGCGCACGCGGCTCAATGTGCAGCTGGACGAGGAACCTGGCCCGGCGGCACTGCATGAACTGGTGCAGCGGGTGCATCCGACGCCCGCCCTCGGAATTTCTCCATGCCGTGAAGATACCCTCGAGGAACTTCATGCGGTGCGCGAGGCAGCGCAGGCCCCTGCTTCCTTCGGCGCTCCCTTTGGCGTCAGTTATCCTGGCGGAGCCCTTTTCATTGTGGCCATCAGGGCGCTCTTCTGGGAAGGCGATGCCGTGCGCCTGCCGGCCGGCTGCGGCCTTGTGGCGGGCAGCGAGGCCACGACCGAATGGGAAGAAATCGAACTGAAGCGTGCGTGGGTCCGGCGAGTGTTCGGATTGGGATGAGGTCATGAATGCGGCGGGCGATCATCCGGCGGTCATGGCGGTGCGTGTGCTCGTGGCGGCTGGCGTCCGTGAATTTGTGATCTGTGCCGGGGCGCGGAACAGTGCCTTCGTGGCTGTGCTGGCATCGCTGCCGGAACCATTGCTCTGCTGGCATCATTTCGAGGAACGCAGCGCCGCCTTCTTTGCGCTGGGAAGGATCCGTGCCACCGGACGCCCCGTGGCTGTCTGCACAACCAGTGGAACGGCGGTCGCCGAACTCCTGCCGGCTGTCATTGAAGCGCATTACCGCAATCTTCCGCTCGTGGCGCTCACGGCGGACCGCCCGCGCCGTTTCCGTGGATCCGGGGCCCCGCAGGCGATCGAACAGCCGGGAATTTTCGGCCCATACGCGCATGCCCTCGATGTGGAACAGGAACTGCCCGATCCCTCAGGCTGGCAGCGGCAGCGGCCGCTTCATTTCAATGTCTGCCTTGATGAACCGGGTGCCGACGACCTCGCTGCGCTGCGCCGCGGCGGAGCTTCCATGGAGTCTCCCGGGGACCTTCCGAAAGCGCTGCTGCCGGTTCCCGCTCCACGCGAGGTCTGTGCCGGACGCCTCGTGCTCATCGGTGATCTGCTGCCGGGCCGGGAAGAGGAAGCGGCCGCGCAGGCCGTTGCAGCAGGAGGCCTGATCTGGGCGGAGGCTTCATCCGGGCTGCGGGACCATCCCGCGCTCAAGGGCCGCCTGCTCAGTGGATCCGAATCCCTGCTCCGGAAGCTGCCGGTGCAGCAGGTCGTCCGCATCGGCGGCGTGCCATCGTGCCGCTTCTGGCGCGACCTCGAGGACCGACCCGGCCTTCCCGTGGTGAACATCGGAGCGGGGAACTGCCCGGGGCTGGCCCGCGGTGGCGTGGTGGTGCCGTCGTGGCGCGATGACTTGCTAGGCGATCTTCCGGTGGGCAATGCGGAGGCCGTGCTGACGGCCGATGCGGAACTGCGGGAAACGTTCGGGATGCTCTGCCGTCAATACCCCGAGTCCGAGCCTGCCCTCGTGGCGGCCCTCGCCACCGCCATTCCGTGCGGATGCCCTGTCCTCACCGGAAACAGTCTCGCCGTGCGCGAATGGAATCTGGCCGCCCCCGGCGGACGTGGTCACCGGGTCCATGCCCTCCGCGGAGCCAATGGCATCGATGGCAATGTCTCCGCATTTTTCGGAATCGCTGCCGATGCCCCGGAAGCATGGGCCGTCGTCGGCGACCTCACCGCCCTCTACGATCTCGCCGCCCCTTGGATTCTTCCGCAACTGCCTCCCGGCCGACGCCGCATCGCCGTCATCAGCAATGGCGGAGGAGCCATCTTCCGGAGGCTCCCGTCACTGGCAGGATTCAGCACCCGCGAAAAAGCCATCATGGAAAATCCTCACGGCATCGGCTTCGACTCATGGGCCGCTCAGTGGGGCATGGCATGGCGGGAAGCCACCCCCGACTGGCTGGCGTCGGGCGGACCGGATGCGCTCACGGATTCCTGCGCTGTGCTCGAACT
>CAZSDE010000262.1:0-449 GCA_964605435.1 uncultured Akkermansia sp. | reverse complement strand
CGAACTTCGCCCGGACGCGGAAGCCACGGCCACATTTTGGCTGGCATGGGAACGGGCCGCGGCACAGATTGTTGTATGATTCACGCCCTTCACGGCATGGCCGGTCAGCCCGGCGATCTGTTTCCGCTGCTGCGGAAGTGCGGCTATCCGCACACGGCGTGGCACCTGTGGCGCTGTCTGCTCGATTGGCCCGGCTGCGATTCCTTCCCCGGCTTCGCGGCCGCTCTGCACCGGGAAATCGCGGAGTCGCCCCGTCCCCGTGTGCTGCTTGGCTATTCCATGGGAGCGAGGCTGGCCCTGCAGTGTCTGGTCGCCAACAGCGATGACTGGGACGCCGCCATCCTCATTTCCGCACACCCCGGACTTGAGGACGAAAAGGAAAAGGCTGAGCGGCTCGCCACCGATCATCACTGGGCCGTGCGCTTCCTTCAGGAACCATGGACCGAGGT
>CAZSDE010000261.1:2045-5591 GCA_964605435.1 uncultured Akkermansia sp. | reverse complement strand
GAAGCTTCCGATCGCGTACGCGCTGTCGGCCGCGAGGAGGACCCATGTTTGTCGTGCCGCCACCCCGTCTACCGGCAGTTCGAAGAAGTCTGGGCATTCGTAGAGAAAGCGGCCATTGGGGTCATCGCCTCTGCTGATGCTGCTGAGCTTCCAGTCACGCAGATTCGGGGACGTGAAGAAGTGAATGGTGTGATGATTCTGCCACGAAACGTAGAGGGTCATGACCCAGTGCTGCGAGGGTTCGTGCCAGATGACTTTGGGGTCTCGGTTACCGCCGGTGATTTCGCTGACGATGGGGTTGCCGCTGAACTTTGTGAAGGTGCGGCCATCATTGCTGTAGGCCATGCACTGAGTCGTGGGATTTCCAGCGGCTGTGTAGAAGAGAATCAGGGGTGGCTGGCCATCCTTGCCAAGGCCGCTGGTGTTTTTCCAGTCCACGACGGCGCTGCCGCTGAACATCGGGCCCATGTCATCGGGCAGAAGCCGGTCGCCTAGTTCCTGCCAGTGCACGAGGTCCTTGCTGACCGCGTGGCCCCAGTGCATGTTTCCCCAGCTCCAACCGTAGGGATTGTGCTGGAAGAAAAGGTGATATTCGCCACGATAGAAGACGCAGCCATTGGGGTCATTGTTCCAGCCACGCTGCGGCGAGAAGTGAAACTGCCCGCGCAGCGGCTCGCGGTAGAGGTCATCGGCGTCCTTGAGAACGTCGCTCTGCCCGATGGAAGTCAGTGCCGTGGAGTCATCCGGCAGTTTGTCCACCCGCAGGGTAAGCTCCCTCGCTTTCCAGGCACTGATGTCCATGGGAGCCCACCAGTCGGGCGTGCCATCGGCGAGTTCGATGTCATTGCGGACCACGATTCTGCCATCCACGAGGAGAGTCACCAGTCGGTTGGGCGCACCATTGCGGATGGGGATGTGCAGGTAGCGCCTGTCTGCGGTGAAGTGCCTCTCGGCATCCACCCTGACGCCCTTCGGCCGCGTGTCCGTCTGCACGATGTGATCCACATTGAGGTGACCCCAGCCGCCCGTGGCTTTGTCAATGATCCGAAGGATCGCGGTGGCTCCGGAGAATTCCGAGACATCCCATGAATCCACCGCCAGCGTTTCGCTGCCGCCCTGCCGGTCGTTGGGGCCCGTGCTACTGCGGACGACTTTGCCATCCACGACCAATTGCAGAGCCAGCTTGTCGCTCTTACCTCCGCCGATGAGGAACGACAGGAACTTCCGCTCGATGCGGAACTCTGGCGAAGTGAGAGTCCCCATGCTGTCGTCGCCCTGGTGGAAGGAATTCACAAGGCGCTGGCCCCGGAAACCATCCACCGGCATCTGACCCGGAAGCGCACCGCGGGCGGGCCCGGTGCCGAAGGCCTCGCCCTGCACCTGCCACAATCCATAGTCCGGTCCTTCGAAGTCGGCAATGATCAGGTCGTCGGCTGCTTTGGCGTCACACGAGAGGAAAGAGAAGACTGCGAGCGCAGCTCTGAGGGGTAAGGTCATGCCTGCTAGAAGAGCCGAGGATCACGGGAAAATCTTGAGCAAAGCCGCCAGAATTTGTTGTGATCCTGCCACATCAGCCGGCCCTGGATTGATCAGGTGTCCGCAGATGGAATATCCATTAGCGCGTCGGAACCCGCTGCGCGACGCGCTCAGGGCTCGCTGAGCATGCCGCTGACGAGGTCGATGAGGTCCTGCGGCTGGTAGGGCTTGGGCAGGACGGCGCGGAAGCCGTAATCGATGTAGCGGCTCATGACGGGATCGTCGCTGTAGCCGCTGGAGACGACGGCGCGCACGGATGGGTCCATGCGCCGGATGGTTTCCATGGCAGCGGCCCCGCCCATGCCGCCGGGGATGCTGAGGTCGAGAATGATGAGGTCGTAAGGCTGGCCCGACTCCATGGCTTCGCGGTAGCGGGCGATGGTTTCGGCTCCGTCGGTGGTTGACGTGCTATCGCAGCCACAGCGCTGCAGGTGCTGTTCGAGCAACTGGAGAATGAGGGGTTCGTCCTCAAGCAGGAGAACCCGCTTCTTCCGATCCGCAGACGGTTCCGGCTTCGCCACAGGGGCGGCCGTGGTCACTCCCTTCGCAGGCAGCGCGAGCCTCACCTTCGTCCCTTCCCCGGGCACGGAAACAATCCTTACCGAACCGCCGTGCGCCCGCACCACGGATTCACATACTGTCAGCCCAAGACCACTCGCATTCGCATCAGCGCGCGTGGTGAAGTACGGCTCGAAAACGCGTGTGGCCTGCCCCGGCGCAATTCCTTCGCCGTCGTCAGCCACCTCAAGAACAACCCATGAGCGGGCCGACGTCCCGCCAGGCAAACCCAGTTCGTCTTCGCGGAGTCCAGGGTCGCCCAGCCGACCGATCTTCACGGAAATCTGTCCGCCGGGTCGCGTCGCCTGCTCGGCATTCTTCATGAGATTGGCGAGCACACGGCGGACCTGATGACGGTCCCATTCGACTGGAAATTCGCCGCGCGCGCCCTCGAGACGGTACTGGCGGTCCGCCCGCTTCGGCCACTCGGCGAACCATTCGCTTACGAACGATCCGGCATCGAGCGGTTGCCGGATGGGGGCACCGCCCCGCGCGAAGGTGAGCAATTGCTGGACGAGATTCTGGGCCTGGAACGACGCTGCTTTGGCTCGCTCGAGTGCTGTGCGGCCGACCCAACCGGATGGCAGGTCGGCTTCGGCCAGCGAAAGATTTCCAAGGAGGACGGTGAGGAGATTATTGAAATCGTGGGCAAAGCCGCGGGCGAGCAGGCCGAGCGATTCCAATTTCTCCATCTTATCCTGCTGTTCCTCGGCTGCGCGTTTGGCCGTGATGTCATGGAAGAGGGCAAGCAGGCCATCGCCATAGGGATAGAGTTGAACTTCATGCCAGCGGCCTTCCGCTTCCTGGCGCATTTCAAAGGAACGGCCCGACTGTTTGTCGAGGGTGGCGGCGAATTCCTGATAGTAGAGACGATGGGTGGTCGCAGGCAGACAATCCCAGAAGACTTTCCCGGGGAGTTCCCGCACTTCCGCATGGAGGAGCCGCGCGGCGGCTTCATTCAGATAGGTGATCTTCCAGTCGGCATCGAGCGCCAGCAACGGGTCGGCAATGCTGCCGACTTTGCCCGCGAGATTCGGCCACGGCGTCCCGGGAGTCAGCACGCCTCCCGGGGGAACATTCTCCGGCACAGGAACACCTTCACGCTTCCGGAACAGAATCACAATCCCCGTGAGCGCCCCAGCAGCGTCCCGGATCGGATTCGTATGGTCCTCGATCGCCACCATGCTTCCGTCCCTCGCGGTCAGAAAGATCGTCCGCAGGCCCCCGCCCCCGCCGGACGGCCCCACCAGCCCCGGAGCCCGCAGCGCTTCGCCATCAGGCAGCACGACCCGGAAAACCTCATGCAGCTGACGCCCCACGGCTTCGCCGGCCCGCCAACCCGTGATGGCTTCCGCCACTGGATTCACGAAAGTGATCACTCCCAGGACATCGGTGCAGATGACCGCTCCGGCAATGCTCCGGAGCGCCCCGGAAAACCGTTCCTCGCTTTCC
>CAZSDE010000261.1:0-2035 GCA_964605435.1 uncultured Akkermansia sp. | reverse complement strand
TTTCCCGCACCCGGCTGTCGGCGGCATGACGGCTCACGGCGAGTTCGACCGCCGACTGCAGTTCGCTTTCGTGAAATGGCTTCAGCAGGTAGCCATACGGCTGCACCCCGCGGGCCCGCTGCACCGTGGCCGCTTCGGCATGTCCGGTCAGAAAAATGACGGGCCGGCTGCATTCGCGCTGAATGACGCCCGCGGCTTCAATCCCGTCCATCGGACCGGTCAGCTGAATATCCATGATGACGGCATCGGGCAATTCGCTGCGCGCCACCCGCACGGCACTGGCTCCGTCGGCACAGATACCGCAGACTTCATAGCCACCCCGTTCGAGGGCCCGCTGCACATCGGCAGCAACGAGCCCCTCGTCCTCCACAACGAGAACTCTCAGGGGAACAGTGGAATCAGTCGCCATGCAAAGTCCGGCAGATTCCTCGGAATCGCCACCCCGTCAGGTAGAAAGCCGGAACCTCCCGGACAATCGCAAAGATGCCATCATGCGGAGGTGACCCACGCTTCCGTTTGACCCGCGGACCATCCGCCGCCATCGCCCATGCCCCATGTTCCGATCGCTCGCCATCTACTGCGGTTCCAGTCCGGGTAACGACCTCCGCTATGCCCGGCTCGCCCATGCCACCGGCACTCTGCTGGCCCAGCGCGGCATCCGCATGGTCTACGGTGGCGGCGGCGTGGGCATGATGGGGGCGGCAGCCGACGGGGCACTCGCGGCGGGCGGTGATGTCGTCGGGGTCATTCCGGAATTCCTCGATACCCGCGAGCTGAAGCACCCGGGTGTCCCGGACATGCGCGTGGTGCGCACCATGCACGAGCGCAAGCAGCTCATGGTCGACCTCGCGGATGGCTTCATTGCTCTTCCGGGCGGATTCGGCACGCTCGACGAATTGTTCGAAGTACTCACATGGAGTCAGCTGGCAATCCACCAGCATCCCATTGGTGTCCTCAATGCCGATGGCTTCTTCGATGGCCTCCTCAGCTGCCTCGATACCATGGTGAGCCGCGGCTTCCTCCGCCAGCAGGACCGCGACCGCCTCGTTTCGGCGGAAACGCCGGAATCCCTCCTCGATGTGCTCGCCGCATGGATTCCCCCCACCGATCTCAAATTCCGTCTCGCCAAACGCGCCGACCTCTGATCCAGCGGAAATGATTGCCGGAAGCGGGGACTTTCGGCTATCCCGGCAGGCGTGAACCCCTTCCCTGCCCTCGCCCTGCTCGTCCTCACCGCCACCACCAAGGCGGGCGGCATCTACTGGACCAATCGCGGGGCAGGAATCGTTGAACGCGCGGATTTCGACGGCACCAACCGCACGACGGTCCGACCGAATGCGGGCACCAATGTACGCGGGCTCGCCATTCTCCCGGCCACCAATCACATCTACTATGCGGATAACGGAGCCGACCTCATCTATCGGATGAACCTCGATGGCTCGGACCGCATCACCATCTTCACAGTTGGTCCCTCGGCCTTCCCTGCCGATCTGCGGCTCGATCCCGCGGGCGGTCATCTCTACTACTGCGATCAGCAGAAGGCTCATCTCCGCCGCATCAATCTCGACGGATCGAATCCGCTCACACTGCACTCCAGCACGGTCCATCAGCCGTACTACCTCGATATCGATCCCGCCGCCCGCCAGATCTACTGGGGCGACTTCGATGGCGTCTCCGCCAATACCGGGAATGTCTTCCGCATGAATTTCGATGGCTCGGGACTTGAGACGATTGTCACCGGCAACCTCGAAACCCGCGGCGTCTGCGTCGATCCCGCCGGTGGCCACCTCTACTGGGTCAACCGGAACGCCGGGAAAATCATGCGCTGCCGACTCGCGGATCTCCCCGTCAGTGCCACGGACCCTTCCCGTACGCAGACACTCTACGCCCAGCTCGACACCCCGCACGGTCTCACCCTCGACGTCCCGGCCCACCGTCTTTACTGGGTCGATACCGCCACCAACAACACGCCGAATACGATCGGCGACCGCGCCGTCTCCCGAGGATCGCTGGATGGGTCCACCCCGCACGAAGT
>CAZSDE010000260.1:2292-5623 GCA_964605435.1 uncultured Akkermansia sp. | reverse complement strand
AACTTGGGATCAGCGTGGAGCTCGCCGCTCGCCTCAAGGCGGGGGGATACGAAGGTCCACGAGGGGTCGTTCTGGATCCCAGAGATCCGAACTATAATCGACTGGCGGCGGAAGCTGAACGCTGGCGGAAGACCGGCAGTGCGGCCGGGATGAGCCGTCACCAACTGGTGCTTGAGCCCGGTGAGGCGGGCGTGCCCCCGCTCCCGGAATTTCCGGAGTTGGATCTGCGGCGCGAGGGTCAGGCTGGCTGGAGGATTCAGGGTTTCCGGATCGGTGCGCGGCTGGCGGCGGCCGGGGCCGAGCGGCTGCGGGTGCGGAACGTGGTGCTTGATGGCGAGGCCCTGCGGATGGAGGGCGATGCCCTTGGGGCGGCCTCGGAGTTTCTGTCGTCGTTGCTTGGCCGTGATTTCCGGCGGGCGCGTCAGCTGACCAGTCCCGGCAAAGTGGCGCACGAGAAGCTTGCGGGTTTGTGCATTGTCTTTGAGGAAGGCGGGTACCGTCCGGACTCTGATCATCCGGTGACGGTGACCGCGGAGAATGGCGGGCGGGCGTGGGCCATCACGAAGGTGCGGCCTGCCGAGGGCGGAAACGAGAGCGAGATCGGAATCGAGCTGCAGCGTCAGGCCGATGGGGCGTGGTTGGTGGAGTCGGTTGATTTCAGCCGTCTGCTGGATGCCTATGTAAAGGCCACGGGTGCCGGGACGGTGTTTTATGCGCCGATTGTGCGGTCGCCGTCCGGTGGGGAGAGCATTGTGATCTATTTCGAGTTCGACCGCAGCGGCCTGCATCCGCGGGCGGTGCAGCAGCTGGAGATTGTGGCGGCGCTGCTGAAATCCGATCCTGCGCGGAAGCTGAGGATCACTGGTCATGCGGATGACGTGGGGGCGGACGACTACAATTACCGGCTCTCGCATGCTCGGGCCGCTGCGGTGCGGGAACGGCTGGCGCTACTCGGGGTTGCGGCGTCGCAGATTGAGACCATCGGGTTTGGGGCGACTGCGCCGCTGGATCCGAATCGTCTGGATGATGGCGGGGACAATCCCGTGGGGCGCTCGCGCAACCGACGCACTGAAATTCACCTCGACTTCTGACATGGATTACCGCCGAATTCTCACGGGCCTTCTTTTTCTGGGGCTGGCAGCCTGTGCGCCGCGCAAGCGGTCTGCGGAGGGGGACCGGGGAGCAGTGGAATCGCCGGCTGGGGCGGCGGTGCTGCGTCGGGTTCTCGAGGACTGCCCGCGGAAGAAGGATGCGCGGGGGCTGACGATTACGGTGGGGGAGAAGATGGAGCAGGCGTCACCGGAGTTTGAGAAGCTCTTTGGTTCGCCGGAGCTGCCGCTGTTTCACTACCGTCGGCTGGTGGCTGGGGCCGCCGGGGGAAAGGTGAGGATTTTCGATGAAGCGACTGGAATTTCGCCGCTGATTCTGCAGATCAGCAGTGTGACGGCCTTGCCGGACGGGCGCCGCGAGGCGGTGGCGGCGTGGTCGTGGCAGGAAGAAGCGGAGCGGCGGCGGTATGAAGTGGTGGAATTGCCGGGCGGCGGGTACGAGGTGAAGCCATTGGAGGCGATTCCCATTCCT
Organism: uncultured Akkermansia sp.; assembly: GCA_964605435.1. Taxonomy (GTDB): domain Bacteria; phylum Verrucomicrobiota; class Verrucomicrobiia; order Verrucomicrobiales; family V1-33; genus V1-33. The sequence continues at coordinate 4,042 of CAZSDE010000260.1, read as the reverse complement.
CCCCGCAATGCAGATCAGCTTAGCCGTGAGACCAAAGGGACGCGCTGAGGAAGATGTGCCGCTGGATGCCGGGAAAATCCTGGAGCTGCGGGCTGCGCTCACTGGGTGGTATGAGCGGGAGGCGCGGGACTATCCATGGCGGCGCACGCGTGATCCTTATGCGGTCCTGGTGTCCGAGGTGATGCTGCAGCAGACGAGGGTGGCGACGGTGCTGGGCCGGGGTTATTACGAACGATGGATGGAGGAATTTCCGTCGGTGGTGGAACTCGCGGAGGCCCCGGAAGACCGGGTGCTGCGCCTGTGGGAGGGCCTCGGATATTATGCACGGGCGAGGAATCTGCAGAAGACTGCCGGGGCGGTGGTGCAGCGGCATGGCGGCGTTTTCCCCGGCGATCCGGAAGCGGTGGCGGCGCTGCCGGGGATTGGACGGTACACGGCCGGGGCGGTGCTCAGCTTTGCGTTCGGGCAGGCCGCGGCGCTGGTTGACGGGAATGTGGCGCGGGTTTTTGCCCGGCTGTTCGGGTGGGATGGAGAAGTCAATGCACCGGCAGGTCAGCAGGTGCTCTGGGGATGGGCCGGGCGGCTGGTTGATCCGGACCGGCCGCGCGAGTGGAATGGTGGACTCATGGAGCTGGGGCAGCGGGTCTGCACGCCGCGGCGGCCGGGGTGCGGCGATTGTCCGCTGAGCAGATTCTGTCTTTCGGCCGGGGCGGCGGCGGAAGCACGGCCGCGGCGGCGGTCGGCTCCGGAGACGAAACTGGTCACGGAGCATGCGGTTTTCGCCTGCCGCGACGGCCAGTTGCTGCTGGCGAGGGAGACGGGAACGCGGCGCCGGGGGCTGTGGCGGCTGCCGCTGCGCGGGGAGGAAGCGGTGACTGATCCTCCGCTGCCGTTGCTGCTGCGGGCCGTGCATGCGGTCACGTGCCATCGGATCACTTACTGTGTGTACGGGGATCCGCGGGCGTCTGCGGTGGATGGGGAAGAGTGGATTCCGCTGGGCGAGGTGGCGGATCTGCCGATGTCCGGGCCGGTGCGCCGTGTGGTCACCGGGCTTCTGGCGGGCCAGTCTCAGTGAGGTTCCACTTTGACTTTCCCTGGGGCGGCGGATAGCGTGCCGCGAACCAGTTAGGAAGAGTCACCCGGGCATGCAAGCTTCGCCGCAATTCGTTGGAATCGATTTAGGAACCACCACTACAGGCATGGCCTGGGTCCGGCCGGACGGCACTCCGGAGATTGTACCGAATGCCGACGGAGGGCGGCTCACTCCCTCGGTGGTGTATTTTGATCCGCATGAGGACATCCGGCTGGTGGGGGAAGCGGCCCGGGACAGCGGGGATGCGGAGCGCACCGTGCAGCTCATCAAGCGGCACATGGACGATCCGGATTTTTCGGTGACGGTCGGCGGGCGGCAGTGGACGGCTGCGGAGATTTCGGCTCTGATTCTGGCGAAGATGCAGCGTGATGGATCGCGCATGATTGGTCCAGTCCGGGATGTGGTGCTGACGGTTCCGGCGAATTTCAATGAACTGGCGCGGCGGGCGACGCTGGCGGCGGGCCGGATTGCCGGGCTGAATGTGGTGCGGCTGGTTAATGAGCCGACGGCGGCGACTCTGTATTATGCCTACGCACGGCAGCTGGAGGGCAGGATCATGGTGTACGATCTGGGAGGGGGGACTCTGGATATCACGATTCTGGAAGTGGACCGCGGGGGCATCCGGTGTCTCACGTCCGAGGGGGCGGGGCGGCTGGG
>CAZSDE010000260.1:0-2282 GCA_964605435.1 uncultured Akkermansia sp. | reverse complement strand
CTCGCGTGTCGGGAGGGGGCCGGGGGGGCCCGGGGGGGGCGCCGGGCGGGGGGGGGGGGGGGGGTGGGGGGATCGGATTTCGACGAGCGGATTCTGGAGCTGATGGGCGAGGCCTATCAGCACGCTCATGGGGTGGGGCTATGGGACAGCGAGATGGAGCGGCGGCGTGTGCTTCAGAGCGGGGAGGATCTCAAGAAGATGCTGTCCAAGCTGAGGCTGGCGAGCGAGACCGTGGGCAATTCTGCGGGAGGCATGGCGCGCATTGAGCTTTCGCGCGAGGATTTCGAGGTGGCGGTGAGCCGGCTGTTCACGAGGACGATTCTGCTGGTGGAGCAGGCATTGGATTCCGTGGGGCTGGCGGCGGCGGACATTGATCATGTGGCCCTTGTGGGTGGGGGAACGCGGATGCCGAGGGTGCGCACGATGCTGCAGGAGTACTTTGGAAAGGAACCCGTGAACTGCGGGAATGTGGACGAGTGCGTGGCGCTGGGGGCCGCCCTGTTTGCGAAGAAGGGAGCAGACGTCCAGGAGGTATGCAATCACAGCTACGGCACGCTGGCTCTCGTGGAGGATGCCGCCACCGGAAAGCAGACCTATGCGAATACGGTGGTGATTCCCAAGAATACGCCGATCCCGTGCGAGAAGAGTCAGACCTACGTGACGTCCGAGGACAATGAGGAATCGATTGATGTGGAGATCACCCAGGGGGAAGACACCGATCCCCGGTACGTGGATGTGGTGGGGCGGATCTCGCTGAAGGTTCCGCGGAACCGTCCGGCCGGCTGCGAAGTGACGGTGACGTACCGCTATGATGAGAATCAGCGGGTGCATGCCCAGGTCCTGGACGAGCGGTCCGGCAAGGTGACGGAGGTGGCGGTAACGTACGACGGCGTCGGGGTTCTGACCGACGAGCAGATCGAGAAGAGGCGGGAGCAGTTTGCGGGCATGCGGATTGAGTGAACTCATCAAGACTCTGAATTTTGCCATGATTGAATTTCTGAAACGACTTTTCCGGCCGCGCCGGGCGGCGGAGGTGCGGCCGGTGGCGGATCGTGCCGCTGCGGCGGGAACCCGTGAAGCATCGGTGGCTGGGGATGCGCGACGTGTGTGGGCGGAGCAGGCATCCCGTCCGATCGATCCGAAGGCTGCGCCGGAGGTGCTGTGCGGGATTACCCCGGGGATGAGCAGCGAAGAGATTGCGCGGCGGCTGACGGAACTGCATCGGCGTCACAATCGGGCGGCGACCAGTCTGGATGCGCAGCTGCGGGCGGAATCGGACATCATGCTGGATGCGATTGCGGCGTTGCGGGAGAAGTATTTTCCGTGAGGGGGTCGACAGGCGGCAGTTTCCCCGGCATCTACGATTGATTGCTCTGCGTTTACCGGGTAAAGTTGACGCAATTATGAAAGCTTCCCTCCTCCTTTCCGCTGGTCTGACGATGGCATTTCTGCCTCAGGTGCTGGCACAGAAGACTGATCCGGTGGGTCCTGCGGGGCCCAAGGCACCGGCGGCGGGGGCAGGCGGCACCGCAGCGGAAACAAAACTGGATCCGGGGGCGGTAGGGTTGGACAAGCCGGATGCGGGGGTTGCTCCGGTGCCGGATGCTGAGAAGCTGAACTTGCCGGGTCTTGAGAAACTGACGCCGGAGCAGCGGGCTGAAGTTGTGCGGGAATTGTCGGAGGTGAGCAATTATGTCCGCGGAGTTCGTTGGCAGGAGGCCCTGGAGAAGCTGACCCTCGTGGAAAAGATCACGGGAGACTCGCATTTTGTGGAGAATCTGCGTGGAGCGGTCTACACGAGGATGCGGGATTTCAAGTCGGCCCGGGAGCACTTCCAGAAGGCGGCCACGCTCTCGGCGGGCGGCGGCACCGAGGCCTTTCATCCCCGGTTCAATCTGGCCGAAATTGATTTCGTGGAGAAGAAGTGGGAGGACGCGATTACTTCCTTTTCGAAGCTGTTGGAGGACAAGACGCGTCCGGACAAGTCGAGCGATGCGCTCATGAAGTTCAAGATCATGGTCTGCGAATACCAACTCAAGCGTGCCGAGAAGGCGCAGGTGATCGCGAAGACCTTCGATCAGTATGATGATGCGACGCCGGCTTACTATTATGCGGAGGCCGTGCGCTGTTTTGCGGAGGACAAGAAGGAGGAGGCGACGGAGTGGCTGGAGTCGGCCCGTCGGATTTACCCGCCGGAAGTGACCGAAGTGTTCAATGATTCCCTTGTGGAGGTGGGTTGGCTGGAGTCGCTTTCCACGCAGTAAGATGGTGACCGCATGCGG
>CAZSDE010000259.1:0-5641 GCA_964605435.1 uncultured Akkermansia sp. | reverse complement strand
CCGGAGTTGGCGGTGGCCTTCCGTGGCAGCGCTGCGGATGGTTTGCTGGCTCTGGCGGGAGTGTCGGGTGAAGGCGTGCTTACGCCTGAATTAGCGTGGTGGCGGGGGCTGGCGCGGCGGTATGTGGCTGCGGTGTGCCATCTGCCGGGGCTGCGGGAGCACGGTTGGACTGGAGGGCCAGAGGTGCCTGATTTTGCGGGCATGTTGGCGGCGGTCCCGGCCGCGCCCGGGATGGAGTACGTAAGGCCCGAGGTCCTGCGGAGGATCTGGGAAGGCATGGATGATGCGATGGCGGCAAGATTCAGGGGTGCCGAGGAACCCGCCGGCGTGCTTGCGGCGATTCATCCTGGGTGGCGGATGGTGGGCCGAGTGGCGCTGCATCTGGCCGAAAACCGTCAGAACCGGGAATTGCCGTTCGCGTTTCTCGCGACCGCGGTGAGTGGCATCGATGCGGCTGGGCGGGAACAGCATGTGCCGCTGGGGCAGGCCCTGCGGGATGCGGCTGACGATGGCGACTCCGGGTCGCTGCGGACCCTGCTGGAACCGCTCGACCGTGCGGCGGCGGCCAGTGGCTTGCTGCGGGAACTTGTCGAAAGCCGCCGGGTCTTTCAGGCCCTTGCGTGGTCGCCGGCTGAGGCGTGGCAGTTTCTGACCGGGGTGCCGGGCATGGAGGAGGCTGGTTTGGTGGTGCGGGTGCCCGACTGGTGGTCCGGGAAGCGGTCGAAGGCGCGGGTGGTGGCGCAGGTGGCGGTGGAATCCGAGGGGCGGCGCAGCGGTGTGGGAGGCGATTCGCTGCTGCGGTTCGATGTGCGCGTGGCGGCGGGCGGGGAAGTGCTCAGCGAGGCGGAGCTGGAGAAACTCCTGCAGTCCGAGGCCCCTCTGGTTTCGCTCAAGGGTCGCTGGGTGGAAGTCGACCGCGATCGACTCCGCGATGCGCTCCAGCGCTGGCGGCGGGCGGCGGCGGCCAGTGCCCAGGGGATTCCGTTTCATGTGGGCATGAGAATGCTCAGCGGGCTGGGCTGGCAGGCTGCCGGGATTCCGGAAGCGGCCGGCGATGGCTGGGTGGAAACCGTGGCGGGCGAGGAATTCGGGGAGACGCTGGCCGTGCTGCGGCGGCTGCGCGAGGTGCCCGACGAGGCTCTGCCGGAAATCCCCGGGCTGCGGGCCGTCCTGCGGTCGTATCAGCAGGCCGGGGTCGCCTGGCTGCGGCGGCTGACGTCCGTGGGAGCCGGAGCGTGTCTGGCTGACGACATGGGATTGGGAAAGACCGTGCAGGTGATTGCGTGGCTGCTGCTGCGGGAGCAGGAGCGTGCGGAGGATTCCGCGGAACGCCCGTCGCTGCTTGTCGCTCCGGCTTCTCTGCTGGGAAACTGGACGCGGGAACTGGAGAAGTTTGCGCCGGAACTGCCGTGGACCGTGGCGCATCGTTCCGCCATGACCGCGGCGGAATGGAGTGCGTTCGGTGCGGGCCGTCATCCTGCCTTGGAGCGGCGCGGGCTCATTCTGACCACCTACACGGCGGTGAGCCGCATGCTGGGGGTGCTGAGCCGGGTTGCGTGGGATGCCGTCGTTCTGGACGAAGCGCAGGCCGTCAAGAATGCCGGGACGGCGCAGTCCGGGGCCGTGCGCGGGCTCCCTGCCTCATGCCGGGTGGCGCTCACGGGAACTCCGGTGGAGAACCGGCTTTCCGATCTGTGGAGTCTCTTTGATTTCCTGAATCCCGGGCTGCTGGGAACCGCGCCGGAGTTCGATGCCCTTGTGAAGCGGCTGGAGAAGGGGGACGACGGACTCGCTCCGCTGCGGAGTCTGGTGCAGCCATTTCTGCTGCGGCGCATGAAAACCGATCCCGGGATTGCGCCGGAACTGCCTGCGAAGACTGAAATGGCAGCCATCTGCCTGCTGAGCCGCCGTCAGGCCATCCTGTATCAGCGGGCCATCAATGCCCTCGGACGCGAACTCGCAGCGGCCGGCGACCCCGTGGAGCGTCAGGGAGCCGTGCTGGGATCGCTGCTGCGGCTCAAGCAGATCTGCAATCACCCGAGCCTCTTCAGCGGCGATGCGGTCTTTGCGCCCGGCGACAGCGGGAAATTCGAACGCCTTGGCGAACTCGCCCGGGAAATCCATGGACGCGGCGAACGCTTTCTGGTCTTCAGTCAGTTCCGGGAAATGACGGGTCCGCTCGCCGAATTTCTCGCTGGAATCTGCGGTCGGGCCGGCCTCGTGCTGCATGGCGCGGTGCCCGTGCGGGAACGGCAGGCATTGGTGGAGCGTTTTCAGGCCGCCGACGGTCCGCCCTTCTTTGTGATCAGCGTGAAGGCGGGGGGGACTGGGCTGACGCTCACGCGGGCGACCCATGTGATTCACTTTGACCGATGGTGGAATCCTGCGGTCGAAGACCAGGCGACCGACCGAGCCTACCGGATTGGCCAGACCAGTCCCGTGATGGTTCACAAATTCCTGTGCCGTGGGACTCTGGAGGAACGGATTGACCGGATGATCCGCGACAAGAAGCAGCTGTCGGCCGAGATGCTGGCGGGTGGCGATGGCGCGGCTGGCCTGCTGATTGGAATGGGGGATGAGGAGCTGCTGCGGATGGTCGGGCTGGATGAGGATGCTGCGGTGGACGACTGAAGACGGCGCTGGAACGTCCTGGGCAGTGGCATGGATACCTCATGAATTCTGCGTGAAAACGCACGGCAGCGGACTTGAAGGAGTGCGGGGTTTGTGGAATGAAGGCTGCATGAAACCACTCCCCAGGATTCATCGGGTTGTTGTGCTTGGCGGCGGAACTGCCGGGCTGATGGCGGCGCTTACATTGAAGCGGAAACTGCCGGGGCTCGATGTCGAGGTCGTGCGGAGCGTCGACATGGGAGTCATCGGTGTGGGCGAAGGGACGACCGCAGCCTTTCCGCGGCATCTCTTCGAGTATCTGAAGCTGCCGCCCGGTGAATTCTACGCCGAGGCCGAGCCGACGTGGAAGCTGGGGATTCACTTCGTGTGGGGCCCGCATCCCCAGGGCTTCTACTACACGTTTCACAACGAATACAAAAGCCGCTGGCCTGAGCTGAAGCGGAATGCGGGATTTTACTGCAACGGGGACACGCGCTGGCTGGGAATTGTTTCCGCCTGCATGGCGCACGACAAGGCGTTTCCGCGCAAGCCCGATGGCTCGCTGCACATGCACAATAATCATGCGTTTCACATCGAGAACCGCAAGCTGGTGGGCTGGCTCGAGCGCACCTGTGAAAAGCAGGGCGTGCGGCTCACCGACGGCACGGTGGAATCGGTCGAGAAGGGCGAGCATGGGGTGGCGGCCCTCTTGCTGAGCGATGGGAAGCGGCTGGCCGCGGATCTCTTTGTGGACGCGTCCGGTTTCCGCTCCGAGCTGCTGGGCAAGGCCATGGAGGAACCGTTTCAGGGCTTTGAGCGGTCGCTCTTCTGCGACCGGGCCGTGATTGGCGGCTGGCCGCGGACCGATGAAGTCATCAAGCCCCTCACGGTGGCTGAGACCATGGAGGCCGGCTGGTGCTGGCAGATCGAGCACGAGAACTGGATCAACCGTGGCTATGTGTACAGTTCCCAGTTCATCAGTGATGACGACGCCCTTGCCGAACTGCTGCAGAAGAATCCGAAGATTGCCAACACGCCGAGGGTCGTGAAGTTCCGGAGCGGACGCTACCGTCGTCCATGGGTCGGCAATGTCGTCGCCATCGGAAATTCCATGGGCTTTGTCGAGCCGCTCGAAGCCACCGCCATTCAGGTGATCTGCGTGGAATGCAGCACGCTGACCGACACCCTTGTGGACAGCCTGCAGGAACCGACGCCGTCGCTCGTCGATCTCTACAACATGTACAACACGAGGCAGTGGGACGACATCCGGGACTTTCTGGCGGTGCACTATGCCTTCAATACCCGGCTCGACACACCCTTCTGGCAGGCCTGCCGTGCGGAGACCGACCTCTGCGGGGCGGAGACCATGGTGCAGTACTACCGGGAGAACGGACCTAGTGTGCTGCCCGAACCTGTGCTCTTCGACCCGAACAATTCCTTCGGGCTGGAAGGTTATCTGGCCATGCTCGTGGGCATGGATGTGCCGCACGGGAAGCCATGGAAGGCATCGGCGGCCGAGCAGAAGATCTGGAACGACCGGCTTACAGGCTTCGGCGAGCATGCCAAACGGGGCTTCAGCGTCGCCGAAACGCTCGCCATGATCCGGCAGAACGGGGTCCGCTAGGAGAACGTGCCCATGCCCCGGCCGCCGGCGCGGGTGCCGCCAGTCCGGTCTTTGTTTCTGCAGCGCGTTCTGCCGGACGCATGTGATTGCTGCTTGCCCGCGGGGCAGGCGAGCGGGATTGTTGCGTCATGATGGAGGGAACAGGAACAGGGAGCGAGCCATGGCTGGTCAAGATTCCGGCCGTGCTGGTGGATGCCACCGAAGCGGTCTGGCGGCATCTTCGGGTGGTGCGTCCGACGCCGCTCAGTCCGGAGTGGCATCTGGTGAAAGTGGCTCAACCCGGGAGGCTGTGGACCGGTCCTGCCGAACTCGCCGTTTCGTGGCGGATGCGCGTCGAGCATTCGTGGCCGTGTGCACCGCGCGGGATGGAAGGATTCATTGAAAAGGCGGCGCAGGCCCTTCTGCGCAAGTTCGGAGCGCGGAAGCCACAGGCAGTGCTCATGGGGCCACTTGATGCGGGATCGCGCGATCCCTTTTTCCGGGGTCTGGCGTCGAATCTGCGGGGCCGGACCCTGCAGTTGTTCGGGCCGCTGGAAGCCCCCGATGCCGAGTCGCAGGATCCGGAAAAGGAAAGCCTGTACTGTCTCGTGGGGCCGGGCGGTCTCTATGCGGGCATGATGAAGCCACGGGAAGCCGGAGGATTTCACCCGGGAGGCACGAAATTCATCCGTCAGGAAGGAGGGGAAACGATCAGCCGGGCAGGGGCCAAGATTGCCGAGGCGCTCCATTGGCTGCGTTTGTACCGGCCGGTTCCGAAGTCGGCGAGCCACTGGCTCGAACTCGGGGCCAGCCCCGGGGGCATGACGGCGGAACTTCTGCGGCGGAAGTACCGGGTTACGGCCGTGGACCGGGCACCGCTCGATCCCAAGCTGCGGAGGACCCCCGGTCTGCGCTTCTATCTGCAGGATTGCCGGACGTGGCGGGCCCCGGCGGGAACCGTGCTCGATGCTGTGCTCTGCGACATGAATGGCCCGGCCGAGGCGTCTTTCGCGACGGTGCTCGAGCAGGCGCGGGCACTGCGGGCAGGGGGAATTGTCCTTTTCACCGTGAAGACCGCCGGACTGCAGACGATCGATGACGCCGTGCATACGGTGGCCCAGCTGCGGGCGGCTGCCGAGCGGGCGGGCCTCGCTTCCGTGGCCGTGACGCACCTCATGTACAACCGCCGGGAATTCACGGCCGTCTGGGAACGACCGGTCGTGTTCTAGCGGATGCCGGCGTGCTGGCGGAGGATGCGGCGGATTTCCGCGGTCACTTCCGGATGGTCCGTGCAGCTGTGGGTCGCGGAAACACGGTGTTCGGAGGCCGCTCCCTCCAGGTGAGCGCTCGTGTAGGGAACGACACCGTCGGACGTGTCTGTGATCGGTTTTCCGGCCTGTTTTACCCCAATGATGGAATGGAAGGGCA
>CAZSDE010000258.1:0-5653 GCA_964605435.1 uncultured Akkermansia sp. | reverse complement strand
CGGAGGGTGACCACGTGGTCGATGTTGACACCGAGTTTGAGCATGGAAGCGGGAAGAAACCGATACCAAGGCGTGCCCGGGGCGGGGGTACAATCAGATTTTTCCGGCGTCTTCCCGTGGGGGATCGATGTCTGCCGGAGAGATGGGTCGCCATGATCCAGGGGCGAGGCTGCCGAGCTGAAGGCTGCCGATGGCCGAGCGGTGGAGGGTGGTCACCGGGCAGCCGTGGGCTGCGAACATGCGGCGGACCTGGTGGTAGCGGCCTTCGGTGATGAGGAGAGTGGCGGTGCGGGGGGACGTGATGGTCAGCGTGGCTGGGCGGCAGGGTTTGGTTTCGCCGCGGAGGACAAGGGTACCCGAGGCGAAGATGGCGGCGAGGTCCTCGGGGAAATCGTGATCGACCGTGACCTCGTAGGTCTTGGGGGTTTCGTGGCGAGGGGAAGTCCAGCGGTGGATGAGAGCACCGTCGTCGCTCAGGATGATGAGGCCACTGGTTTCCCGGTCGAGTCGGCCGACGGTTTCCGGTGGCGGCTGGCGCTGCAGCCATGAGGGCGGGAGGAGATCGTAAAGCAGGGGGGCTTCTGCGGGATTGTGGGAGCAGGCGTAGCCGACGGGTTTGTGGAAGGCCACGAGGAGGCCGCCGGGGAACTCGATGGGCTTGCCATCGACTGAAGTGGCGGCGGGGTCGATGCGGTCGTCGGCGCGGAGCACGGGGTTTCCGCTGCAGACGACGCGGCCGGCGCGGATCCATGAGGGGGCCTCGCGTCGGCTGCAGAAGCCGAAGCGGGAGAGCAATTGGTCGGCGCGGATGGCGGGCATGACAGGAGGTGGCATGGGAAATTCGCGCTGTCATCCGTGCGCTGGGTAGTGCACGGGATTTGGGATATGCTGCTGTATTCGACAAATGACGGGCTGGTGCTGGAGCGCGGGGGCCATGCGGACCTGCTGGAGGGATTGTCATGGGATGATGTCTTCCGGGCGGATGATCCTGCTGGTCTGGTGCAGGCGGCGCGTGGCCGGCCGGTTGGCGTACCGGATCCGGGGGAGGAACTGCGGGCCCCGGTGGCGTCGCAGGAGATCTGGGCGGCTGGGGTGACGTATTTCCGGAGCCGTTCGGCTAGGATGGATGAATCGAAGGAAGCCGGTGCCTCCGTGTTTTATGATCGGGTTTACGAAGCGCCGCGGCCGGAATTGTTTTTCAAGGGATCCGGCTGGCGGGTGCGGGGGCATCGGGCTGGGGTACGGGTGCGTGGGGATTCCGAATGGAGCGTGCCGGAACCGGAACTGGTGCTGGCTGTGAATGCGGCGGGCCGGATTTTCGGGTTTACGGTGGGGAACGACATGAGTGCGCGGGACATTGAGGGGGACAATCCGCTGTATCTTCCGCAGGCGAAGGTGTACCGGGGGTCGTGTGCGCTGGGGCCGGCGATTCTGCTGGCTTCTGCGCTTCCGGCCGAGACGGTGATTGCGATGCGGATTCAGCGGGGTGGGGAGGAAGTCTTTGCGGGGGAGACGAATCTGGCGCAGCTCAAGCGGACGCCGGAGGAACTGGTGCAGTGGCTTTTTGCGGAGAACGAGTTTCCGGATGGGGTGCTGCTGCTGACGGGGACGGGTCTGGTGCCGCCCGGGAAGTTCACTTTGGCGCCCGGAGATGAGATTTCGATCCGGATCGATGGGGTGGGAACGCTGGTGAATGTGGTGGAACCCTGAAGTGCTGCGAGGCCGGGAAGCCATGGACGTTTTCACGATTCCGGCGGCTGTCGATTATGCGGCGGTCTTTCTGTTCAGCATTACGGGGGCGCTGTCTGCGACGCAGCGTGGGCATGATGTCGTGGGGTTGGTGGTGCTGGCGTTTGCGGCTGGTCTGGGTGGCGGATTTCTGCGGGATGGATTGATTCTGCAGAACGGTCCGCCTGCGGCGCTCCGGGACGGGGGATTTGTGCTCGCGGTGCTGGCCGGTTGTGTGGTCACGTGGATGTTTCACGCGAGGGTCGAGCGGTTTTCGCGGGCGTTTCTGGTGCTCGATGCGATTGGGATGGCGGCCTATGGAATTGTGGGGGCGACCAAGGCGGCGGCGGCCGGGCTGGCTCCGGCGGCGTGTGTGCTCACGGGAGTGGTTAATGCCGTGGGTGGAGGGATCATCCGGGACGTGCTCATCCGCGAGGAACCGCTCGTGTTCCGGCCCGGTCAATTTTATGCGGTGGCGGCAGCGGCGGGCGTTTCCCTGTTCATCTTCCTTGACCGGGTGCTGTCGGTGCCGGCTGGGATTGCGGCGGGAAGTGGAATGCTGGCGGCGCTGACGATCCGGCTGCTGTCGATTTATCTGAACTGGACGACGCGTCCGGTGAAGCCTGGCAGGCTTCCCTGAGCAAGGCTGGCGGGGTGGGGCTCAGCGGCAGGTCATCAGGGTGCGGGGCGGGTATCCTCCTTGAAGCGGAAGGCTGGCTGGCCGGTGATGGCGGTGCTGGTGGTGCTGGGGCACCAGTGGCGTTCCACGTGTTCGATGATGAGTTGGTGGCCCGCGAAATGGTCGACGCCGGGTGGGCGTTCCGGGTTGTACATGGAATCGGTCATGTCGCGGAGGAACGTGACTTTCCTGCCGAGGTAGACCTGCTGGCGGATGCCGAACGGGCGGCCGAGGACGCACATGTTGAGGTGGACTCCGCAGAGGATGACGTGGTCGATGCCGCGGGCGGCGAGGAGATTCCATGTTTCCTGGCCATCATCGGTGAGGGCGTCGCCTTCCTTGAGTTCGATGAGAGGGTGCTGGCGTTTCCATGGGGGAACGATCTCGCATTTCCGGTCCGTGCAGGAACAGCCCATGTCGCTGTCGTCGACTGGGAGGACGCTTTCGCGGCGGGGGTCGGTCCAGCACCATGCGGTGCCCCAGCGTGGTGCCGTGGCGAGCGGGATGGGAGTTTTGGCTGACGGGGCCTGCTGGGCGAGTTTCCGCTGTGGGGAATCCTTGTAGAAATCGGTGACGCTGCTCGGGGCGTGGATGATGAAGATTCCCTTGGCGCGGGCGGCCTTGAGCATTTCGTTCATGGGTCCGGCGAGTTCTGTGACGCGGCGGGCGGCGCTGCGGCACCAGTGGTTGTCCCACATATCGCAGACGATGATGGCGGTCCTTGCGGTGTCCCATGCCGCTGCAGATTCCGTTGGCTGCGGGGAACCGGCGGTGCGTGAGCGGAGGGAAAGCGGCAGGGGACCGGCGGAGGCAGCGGCAGACATGGCGAGGAAGAGCAGGAACCAGCGCATCATGAGATCAAGGGTCCCGGGAGTGTGGCTTGATGCAACGGGAATCGCCCTCGCATCGGCGGAAGCGGTCGCGTTGTGAATCTGTCAGGAACCCGCTTGCGTTCGGGCGCGGAATTGTGTGGAATCCGCCCCTCGTTACTGAAATTCATAAAGAAACCCTGATTATCCATCATGAAACACACCATTCTGGCATCCTTTGCTGCGCTCGTGGTTGCTGCCGAGGCCGGCACCAACGTTCCTGCTCTTCCGGCGACCCCGGCACTTCCGGCTCCTGCGGCCACCGGGGACGGTTGGTCATTCCGTCTGGCTCCTTATGCGTGGCTGACGGCGATTGAAGGAGATGTTGGCTTCGGCCGGGTGACGGCTCCGATTGACATCAGTTTCGGCGATACGCTGGATTCACTTGATATGGCCTTCATGGGTGGGGCGGAACTGCGCCGTGGCCGCTGGGGACTCGGGATGGATGTGATCTACGGGAAGACCTCGAGCGACACCGAAGCGCGCGGCTGGCTCTTCAAGAGTTTCCGTTATGAGCAGACGCAGTGGTTGCTCACGCCGACGCTGTCGTTCCGGGCCATCCAGACTGAGAATTACTACATGGATCTGACGGCGGGGGCGCGCATTTCCATTCTTGATGCAGAGCTGACCGGGCGGTTTGACCGTGGTGGCCAGACGAGTTTCGGCCGCGACACCGACTGGGTTGATCCGGTGGTGGGGCTGCGGGGTCAGGCCGAACTGGGGAATGGCTGGTTCTTCCGTTATTCCGGAGACATTGGTGGGTTCGGGGTCAGTTCCGATCTGACGTGGCAGGCCTTTGCGGGCATTGGCTATCATTTCAACCAGTGTGCCAGCGTGGCAATTGGCTACCGTGGGCTTGGAGTTGATTATTCGAAGGATCGGTTCTCGCTCGACACCGTTACGCATGGACCGGTGATTGGAGTGGAATTCCGCTTCTGAGCGGCGGCGGCAGCCGCGCTGCTGTACGACCAATCAAAAACCGGCTGCGGGAGTTTGTGCTTCCGCAGCCGGTTTGGCTTTCTGGGGGTGCTTCCCCGCCCTCTGGATGGTGGTGCTTATTCTTCGGTTCCGCTTTGTTTGGGTTCCGTCATGAACGGGATGAGGGAGAGGGTGAGGAGGCCCATGATGAGGGCGATGATGGCGGCGGTGGCGGCCATTTTCGAGGGATTGGGAGGCATGCTGTCCGAGAAGGTGAAGAAGATCCATGCCATGCTGGTGCCGAGGACGCGTCCGCCGATGTTGGCGGCGAAGCTTTCGCCGGTGCCGCGGAGGTGGAGGGGGAAGACGCGCGGGATGTAATTCCCCCAGAAGCTGAATTGTCCGACGAGGAGGGCGCCGGCGAGGAAGACACCCCATTTGAGGGCTCCGAGGGTTCCGGCGGTGCCCATGCTCTGGCCGATCCACCAGAAGAGTGCGGGGATGAAGATGACGGCGGGGACGGCGAAGAGGCGGAGCAGGGCGCGGCGGCTTGCGATGTAGAGGACTCCGATGGCGAGGAGGACGCGGCCGATGAGTCCGCCGAATTCCTGCCATTTCTGCACGATGGCGGCTTGTTTTTCCTCGATGGGGGCCTTGGCGCGGTTGGTGATGGCGCGGAGGGCGTCGGCGGTTGGTTCCGGTTTCTGGGCCGCGGCGGCGTCGGCTTTTGCCTTCTGGACGGCCGCGGTGATGGCCGGGGCGGATTTTTCCTTCACGTCAGCGAAGCCCGGGACGATCTGGGGGAGGTGCTGAATGGCACCGAAGGCGATGCCGTAGCAGCAGGCGAAGAGGGCTGTGGTGGTGAGGGTGGTGCGGAGCAGGTCCGGAGCGAAGAGTTCGCTGATGCGCGGGCGTTTCAGTTCGCCGCGGCGGCGTTTTTCTTCCCAGACTGGCGATTCCGGGAGGAAAGGCCTGATGATGATGAGGGGGATGGCTGGAATGAGGCCTGAGATGAGTGTGTAGCGCCATGCTTCGTGCTGGCCGTGGATAGCCGGCAGCGACGGAGCCGCCGAGATGCACCATTCGTTCACACCTGCCACGAGGCGACCTCCGAGCGAAGAGAATGCCTGGGTCAGGCCGAGGACCTTTTCCTTCTGCTTCTTGTCCGGGAAGAGTTCCGCGAGCCATGCGACCGCGGCCACGAACTCGACGCAGACGCCGACGAAGACGCAGCAGCGGAAGAAGAGAAGCTGCGGCAGGGTAGTGGCGTAGCCTGCGGCGAAAGCACCGAAGGCGTAGAGGAGAATGCTCCATGTCAGGACGCGTCGGCGACCGAGGCGGTCTGTCAGCCATCCGCCGAGCAGTCCGAAGATTCCGCCGGCCACGGCTGGGATAAAGAAGAGCATGCGGGCCCATTCCTTGTATTCCGGGGTGCCGACCACCAGTTTGCCGAGCGAGA
>CAZSDE010000257.1:0-5677 GCA_964605435.1 uncultured Akkermansia sp. | reverse complement strand
CTGTGCGTTCGAGGACTCTGGTGTGGACCTTGACCACGGCACCACCGCTGGGCGGCCGGCGATCGTAGCGGGCTTCGCGGGTTGGCTGGCTGACGGGGCCGGCGGCTTTGCGTTCGGAATCCGGCAGCTGCTCCCATTTGGCGAGGGCGTCTTCGAGCATGGCGACGAGCCGTTCCGGGCCGCGGTTGTTATTGAAGCCGAGGAATCTGCCCGAGGCCGTGAACACATAGCGTCCCTGGCGCGTGGCGTCTCCCGCATTGCCGCGCGGACTTTCCCTCGTCATCTCGCGGAAGAATCTGCCCTCCGGATCATTCTGCCGCCGCAGGTACCAATCGTCCATGGCCAGCGGCACGAACTTCTCGCGGATGAGCCGCTGTACTTCGGGATTGCTGAAGACGAACTCACGGTCCGCCACACCATTGTTTCAGGTACAGCCGAGCGGGTGACCATCCATTTCCCACAGAAAGATGGGACGTCCGGCCGCATCCGCCTTGCGCCGCGCTTCCGTGAGATTCGTTTCCCATGGGATCGCGAGCCATGAGGCTTCGTCTGCAGCCGGCTGAATGACCGAGAGAAGATCCGTGACCGCCGCAGGTGGTGTCTCGGCCATGGCCATGGTGGCCAGCAGCGGGAGCAGGAAGAATTTCCGGAACATGCCCGGAACATCGCATCGCTCCCGGCGAAACGTCAACGACGCGCCTGCGGGTCGTCCCTTCAGCCTTGCCACAAATGGTTGCTGATGGCTGGCCGGAGTTCCTCGCGCGGCCATGGGGCAGTTTCGCCGCGGCTCCATGGGTCCGGTCCGATCCATTCCGTGCGGCGGCCCGCGATCGTGAGCCTTTTCTTCTGCGGGTCGATGGTCACGAGGGCCCAGAGTGGATCGCGGTAGGCCGCCACGGATTTCAGGCTGGGATGCCTGCGGTGGACCTCTGGAGGAAAGGTTTCACGGGCGGCCGCTGCGGCATTGAGCCACCAGTACGAAGCGCTGTTGATGACAACGTAGCGGACACCGGCAATCTCGCGGGCGTAGTCAAGATGACGGTGGCCCGAGAAGACGGCGGCGATGCTGCCCGGCCGGCGCAGCTGCGCAGTGGCAAGAATCTCGCGGACCGCGGCACTGTTTTCCAAGCAGCCCTCGTTATCGGCATCAACCGGCTGATGAATGAACACGAAGGCGGGGCGGGGATCGGTGGCAAGTTGGTCCCGGAGCCATGCAAGCTGGTCATCGGCCACGAAGCGCTTATAGCCACGCGTCTTCCCACCGGGATCGTTGCCATCAAGCACAATTCCGCGCAGGGAACCCGCCCCGAATGTGTAGTGCCGCGCGGGCATTCCAAGGAAGGCAACGGTCTGGTCGCGGCTGAAGCCGCCATCCATGTCGTGATTGCCAATCACATGATGCCGCGGGCCAGCGAAGGCATCCCATGCATTCAGGAATGCACGGTTCCGTTCGTGCGGCACACAGAAGTCGCCCAGTTGAATGATGAAATCCACCTTCTCCTGCTTCATCTCCGTGATGAATGCCGTGAGGCGGGCCACGCCATCGGGCATGACATCCTGATGAACATCGGAAATGATTCCGAAGCGCAGAGCCGCCGCCGCTTCCTCCGAGGCCCGCAGCGGCAGCACCAGCGGAAGGCTGAGAACATGGCGGACAAAGTGACGGCGGGTCGGTTTCATGGCGATGGGAAGGAAGGTATTCAGGATGGCCAGCTGCGGAGGACGGCTGCGCCTGTCAGCAGGGCGATACCGAAGGCCGGAGCCAGCCGCTTTGTGAGGGGGGCTGATCCGGCAATGGCCACCATGAGGAATTTTGCCGTGAGATTTGCCATGATGGCAATCACGATCGTGCGGGAAGCCGCCGCCGTATCCAGCTGTCCGCGGTGGGCGAGCTGCGAGGTGGTGAGCGTGATGGCGTCGACATCCGTGAGACCCGAAATGGCGGCCACCGTGTAGAGGCCCGCCGAGCCGAATTGCTCGCGGGCGGCAGCCACGGCCACGAGGACGAGCGCGTAGAGGCCACCGAAGACAATGGCTGCCTTCAGTTCGGCAGGATTCTTCTGCCGGGGCAGCGTCACGGCCTCGCGTCTGCTGATCTGGTAGAGGACAAGGGCCGCCGCGATGCTTACGGCGAGGAGCGCCGCCACGGGAGCCGCGAGCGGCAGCAGAAGACCAGGCGCGGTGACCGCGATTTCCACGATGACTCGCAGCATGGAAACACACGAGGCGGTTGTGATCACAAAGGCCCCCAGCGGAGCCAGCGAGGCCTCCGCCGCGGTGCGCCGGGCGAAACTCACGGTCGTGGCCGTGCTCGAAACCATGCCGCCGAGAATTCCCCCAAGCACCGCCCCGCTGCGCTGACCAAGGAACTTCCATGCCACATAGCCACTCAGGCTGATGCCCACGATGAGAACCACCATCAACCAGATGCTGAAAGGGTTCCACGCGAGGTAGGGCCCGAAGAAACGGTTTGGCAGCACCGGCAGAATGATCAGGCTGATGACCACGAAGAGCATGATCGAACGCATGTCCTCGTCACCCACGGCCGCTGCGAAGTCATGCATGGGCTTCTTGAGATGCAGCAGCATCACCATGAGTCCGCCGAGGACCACTGCGAGCGCCATGTCGCCCGCTGCGAGCAGTGCGCCCGTGCCGAACAGCAGCAGCGCGGCTACCTCCGTGGTCATGCCCGGATCGATTTCCCCGGCACGCATGCGGAGCAGATTGGCGGTCACGAGAAGAGCAGCGAGCGCGAGGAATCCCGCAGCCAGCACCCAGCCGCCATGAACGGTGGCGAGCCGGCCGCAGACAGTTCCCATGAGAGCGATGAAGGGGAAGGTCCGGATGCCCCCGATGGTGGCATGCGCGCGCTGCCGCTGCAGGCCGAGCAGCAGGCCGAGTCCGAGCGAAACCGTGATCTGTACAAGAGTCTGCGTGTCCATCGGGAAAGGGGTACCCGCCGCACCGATCGCCCAGTACTTTCCATTCGTCGCCCGCGATCTCCGCACGGTTCCACGGAGCCGACCGCATTCATGGAAAAGGGAAGGACGATCCGTGCGTTACCATGAACCGCGATGATCCATCCGACCCGTTTCCTTTCCACTGCGCTGGCCATGACGGCTGCATGGTGGATGCCCGTGGCCAGGCCTCTGCCGTCGCGCGCGGAACCACCGGCCGATGCGCTGCACCATTGGGCGTTTCAGCCGATGCGGGAAGTGAGTGATCCGGTGCCCGGTGATGCTGCGGCTTCCGTTGATGCGATGGTGCGGGCCCGGCTCCGCGAGGTTCAGCTGTCGCCTGCGGGTCCGGCGGACGACCGCACGCTCGTGCGGCGGATCAGTTTCGGACTGACGGGCCTTCCGCCGTCCATGGAGGATGTGCAGCAGTTCGCGGAGGCAGCTGCGGTGGACCGGGCTGCGGCCGTGCGGGCCCTCGTGGACCGGATGCTGGCGTCCCCGGGCTATGGCGAAAAGTGGGGACGGCACTGGCTCGATGTGGCGCGGTATTCCGATACCAAAGGCTACGTTTATGGACGCGAGGAACGGAGATTCGTGCACGCTCCGAGCTACCGCCGCTGGGTGATTGGCGCGCTCAATGCCGACATGCCCTATGACCGGTTTCTGATGCTCCAGCTGGCCGGCGATCAGCTCGTGGCGGCAGATGCGCCCGATCTTGCGGCCATGGGATTCATCACGGGTGGCCGTCGCTTCATTGGTGTCACGCACGACATCATTGATGACCGCATCGACGTGGTCATGCGGGGCACCATGGCCCTGACCGTGCAATGCGCGCGCTGTCACGATCACAAGTACGATCCCGTGCCGACCGCTGATTACTATTCGCTCTACGGCGTCTTCCAGAGCGGCGTGGACCGGCTTGTGCCACTGGACGGAGCCGCGGATGCCGAACTCGCAAAGCGGCAGCAGTCCCTGCATGCGACCATGGCCAAGCGGCGCGCGGAAGCATCGGAACGACTGCGGGTCCGCCTCGCCGAATACCTCGTCGCTCAGACCGAACTGTCGAAATACCCGGAAGAGGGATTCGATCAGATTCTGTCGGCCACAGACTTGATTCCGGCGTCGGTGCGGCGCTGGCGCGACTGGCTGCACGCGCAGTGCGATGGAAATCATCCGGTCTTCGGACCATGGAAGCTGCTGGCGGCGGCTCGGCCGGAGGAATTCCGCGCGACGGCTGCCGCCTTGGCCGGGAAGGACGGACTGCATCCGGCGGTCGCGGCGGCCATGACGAATCCGCCTGCGGATCTTCCGTCTCTGGCGTCGCGCTACGCAGAAATCTTCGCGGCAGCACACGCGCAGCCGGACGAGCCCCAGCACGCGGAACTGATCCGTCTGCTGGCCGACCCTAACGGTCCGTTCCACGTTCCCGACACGGAGATCGTGAACAACGAACTCTTTTTCCCGAGCAATGTGGTCGAGGAACTCTGGAAACTGCAGGGAGAAGTCGACCGCCGCCTCATGGAGACGGGAGCCGCCGCCGCCCTTGTGCTGCAGGACCGCCCGACCGCGGCACCGCCGAGAATCTTCCAACGCGGCAGTCCCTCGCGGCCCGGCGAGGAAGTGCCACGCCGTCTTCCGTTGATTCTGGCGCAGGAAAACCGCGCTCCCTTCCGCGATGGCAGTGGCAGACTCGAACTCGCCCGCGCCATCGTGTCGCCTGACAATCCCCTGACGGCCCGCGTCATCGTGAACCGTGTCTGGCAGCACCATTTCGGAACCGGTCTGGTGGCCACCGCGAGCGATTTCGGATTGCGGGCCGGACAGCCTAGTCATCCCGAGTTGCTCGACTGGCTGGCGCGCTGGTTTGTCGGCCATGGCTGGAGTCTGAAGTCGCTGCACCGTCTGCTGCTGAGCACGCAGACGTATCAGCAGAGCCATCGGCCCGCCGATGCCGTGGCGTCGGCCGAGCGCGACCCCGCCAACCGTCTGCTCTCGCGCTTTCCGGTGCGCCGTCTGGAATTTGAAGCCGTGCGCGATGCCATGCTCGTGGCCAGCGGGGAACTCGACCGCACTCCGACAGCCCGGCCCATGGAGATCACGGATCCGGCGAACCTGCGCCGCACCGTCTACGCCTTCATCGACCGGCAGTTTGTGCCCGGGACCCTGCGGACCTTCGACTTTGCGAACCCTGACATGCATGTGGCCGTGCGGCACGAAACAACGGTGCCGCAGCAGGCACTCTATTTTCTGAATGGGGACTTTGCGGCGCGGCGGGCCCGGGCGCTCGCGGCCATCGGCAAGGATCGTTCACCGGAGGAACGGATTCAGGAATTGCACCGCCGGCTCTATCAGCGGGAGGCGACCCCTGCGGAGACCGCGGCCGCCCTTTCCTTCCTGCAGGACGCGGAAGCCGGACAGCCACCACCCGCCGCCCCCGCACCGGTGACGCCGTGGACCTACGGAACAGGAGCATGGGACGAAGCGAAGGGCGGGCTCTCATCGTTCACGCCGCTTCCGCATTTCACGGGTTCGGCATGGCAGGGAGCAGCAGCATGGCCGGGCGGATCGACCGGATGGGCGCAGCTCACCGCAGAAGGTGGGCATCCCGGCGACAGCCGCGCGCACGCCGTGGTCCGGCGCTGGACCGCACCGCACGACGCGGTCGTTGCCATCCGCGGGAAACTGCGGCATGAACCCGAGCAGGGCGATGGCGTGCGGGG
>CAZSDE010000256.1:1909-5679 GCA_964605435.1 uncultured Akkermansia sp. | reverse complement strand
CAGCTCGTGATTTATCTCGTGCTGGCGCTCCATCTGGGGAAGCAGGAAGAGATGGCGCTGTCGGCCAAGGCCGGGGCTGCCTTTGCGCTGCCCTTCATTCTCTTCAGCATGTTCGGTGGCTGGCTGGCCGACCGCTGCAGCAAGCGCAGTGTGATGCGCTGGGTGAAGACTGCGGAGATCGGGATCATGCTTTTTGCGGCGTGGGCGCTCGCGAGCGGGCGTCTGGGCATGCAGATGGGAGCGATCTGTCTGATGGGTGTGCACAGTGCCATTTTTGG
The DNA here is from genome assembly GCA_964605435.1 of uncultured Akkermansia sp. GTDB lineage: Bacteria > Verrucomicrobiota > Verrucomicrobiia > Verrucomicrobiales > V1-33 > V1-33. The sequence continues at coordinate 5,401 of CAZSDE010000256.1, read as the reverse complement.
TCCGGCCAAGTATGGCATTCTGCCCGAGGTTCTGCCGGTAGCGAAGCTGAGCTGGGGGAATGGGATCCTCGAGCTGCTGACCTTTCTGGGGATCATCGGGGGAATTTATGCGGCTGGGGAACTGGCCGAGCGTTTCGGGCCGGGGAGTGCGGGACCGGGATGGTTTCTGGTGGCCGTGGCATTTGCCGGCTGGTTGAGCAGTCTTTTCATCACGCGGGTGCCCGCGGCTGATCCGGGGAAGCCTCTGCGTCTGAATTTCGTGGCCGAGTTGGCCCGGCAGCTGCGGTCGATGGGGAAGGACCGTGATCTCATGCGGGCGAACTGGGGGAATGCGGCTTTCTGGTTTGTGGCGGCCCTGGTGGGACTGAACCTGCCGATTTTTGCGGAGCATTCGTTCGGGTTCAGTCCGCGGCAGATCAGTTATCTGAGCATGGCCTTGAGTGTGGGGATTGCGCTGGGGAGTTTTGCGGCGGGTTATCTGAGCCGTGGGAAGATCGAGTACGGACTGATTCCGCTGGGTGCGCTGGTGATGGCGGTGAGTGGTTTTGTGGCTGGCTGGCCTGGGATTGGGGTGGCCCCGTTTGCGGTGGCGCTGGGCATGCTGGGGCTGGGCGGCGGAATGTTCATTGTGCCGGTGGCAGCGGTTCTGCAGCATCGGCCCGGGGCGGCTGAGAAGGGTGCGGTGCAGGGGGCGGCCAATCTGGTTTCGTGGATTGGCATTCTGCTGTCGTCCGGGGTGCAGGCTGTCTTTGGAGCGCTGCATCGTCCGTCGTCTGAAGTCTTCTGGTTCTGCGGGCTGGCGGCGCTGGTGGCTGGTTTGTATGTGAATGCGACGCGGCCGGGGGCGGTGCGGGAATTCCTGCGGCTGCCGGGCCGTTCCTGAGCGATGCGCTGGAAGCTGACGATTGCCTATGATGGGGCGCCGTTCCGGGGCTGGCAGAGTCAGCCTGGCGGGAATACGGTTCAGGACCTGCTGGAGGCGGCCGTGGGGAGAATCCTTGGTGCAGCCGTGACTGTGCAGGGGAGCGGGAGGACCGATGCGGGAGTGCATGCGCTGGGGCAGGTGGCGCATTTCGATGTGCCCGACGGCTGGCGGATGGATGGCTGGGCGTGGCTGCGGGCGCTGCAGGTGCATCTTCCGCCGCAGATCCGGGTGATGCGGGCAGAGCCTGCGGAGCCCGGGTTTCATGCGAGATTCGATGCCGTGGGGAAGACGTACCGGTACCGTCTGTGGCATGGGGCCGTGCTGCCCCCGCATGAATCGCAGCGGGCATGGCATGTGCCGCACCGACTGGATGACGAGCGGCTGCGGGAAGTGCTGTCGCTTTGTGCCGGGCGGCATGACTTTGCGGCGTTTGCGGCCTTCCGGGGCGATGTCCGGAGCGATGCCGATACGGTGCGGACGATCCACCGGGCTGGGCTTGAGCGGAAGGGGGAGGAATGGGTGCTCACGTGGAGTGGCGATGGCTTTCTGTACCGGATGGTGCGGTTACTCACGGGGGCGGCGGTGCGGGTCGCGCAGGGGCGGACCGGGGTGGCGTGGTTCCGGGGATTGCTCGATGAACCTGCGGGGCGGAAGAATCATCATCAGGCACCGGCTGATGGACTGTATCTGGTTTCCGTCGACTATGGGACGGCGGGCGATGTTCACTCTTGCCCGGAGAGGGCGGCGGGGGCAGCGGATGGGATCCCCTGATTCCAGAAACAACATGTCCAGCGTCCGCGTCCGATTTGCTCCATCGCCAACAGGCTATCTTCATGTGGGAGGTGCCCGTACGGCCCTTTTCAACTGGCTCTTTGCGCGGCGCAACGGTGGCGTCTTTGTGCTGCGGATCGAGGACACCGACGAGGCGCGCAACACGCCGGCCGCGCTGGCGGCGATCGGTGATGGACTGCGGTGGCTCGGGCTCGACTGGGATGAAGGTCCCGGAAAGGGCGGGCCGCATGGACCCTACCAGCAGAGCGAGCGGAAGCATCTCTACGATGCGGCCCTTGCGAAGCTCGCGGCGCAGGGCATGACCTACACTGAAGAGAACGGAGCCGTGCGCTTCCGGTCGCCCCGCGAGACCGTGGTGCTCCACGACCGGATCTGCGGGGAAGTGAAGATTGACCGGAGCAAGGAGCCCGACATGACGATCCGGCGGCCCGATGGCAGCTACATCTTTCACTTTGTGAATGTCGTCGACGACATTGACATGAAGATCACTCATGTGATCCGCGGAGAGGATCATGTCTACAATACCGGGAAGCACATCGAGTTGTTCCGGGCTCTTGGAGCCGAGCCGCCCGAGTATGCGCACATTCCGCTGATTCTGAATGATGACGGGTCGAAGATGAGCAAGCGCGACCAGGGAGCGGCTGTGGGGTATTACATCGACAACGGTTTTGTGCCGGCCGCCGTGCGCAATTATCTCTGTCTGCTGGGGTGGTCGCCCAAGGACGACCGGGAAGTGATGCCGCTGGAAGAGATCGTGGCCTTGTTTGACTGGGATCACCTGAATCATGCGAATGCGAGATTTGACATGGAGAAGTGCCGCTGGATGAACGGGGAGTATGTGAAGGCGCAGAGCGGTGCGGATTTTGGGCGGGATGCGGTGGCGTGGCTGACGTCGCCTGCGTCGGCGGTGGACGAGCAGGATCCGAGGCATGTGGCATCGTTCCGGGTGCTGGGGCAGTTGCTGGCGGGTCGGCCGGTGGCGGTGGAGGACGAGACCGAGGCCTTGCGGCTGAAGTCGGCCAGTCCGCTGCTGGCTTCGCTTCCGGCTGGCTTGCTGGATGGGGCGCTGGGGTTGATGAAGCCGAAGGTGCGGGTGGTGCCTGAGATTGCCGAGCATGTGGTGATGGCCTTTGATCCACGGAGTGCGGTGTCGCCTGAGGCGCGGGCCAAGGCAGCATCGCAGCCCGGGGCGGGGGAACGGCTCAACTGTCTGGCCGGGCATCTGGAAGCGCTGGTGCACTGGAGTGCCGAGCACATTCAGGAAGGGGTGGCGGTGGCGGCGCGGGAACTGGGAGTGAAGCCCGGGGCCCTGATGTTTCCGCTGCGGGTGGCGGTGACTGGTCAGGGGCATGGGGTGGACCTTGTGCCGCTGCTGGCATTGCTGGGGAAGGAAGAGACCGTGCAGCGGCTGCGGCTGCGGGCCCCGCTCCTGAGTGCGTAAATCATGCGGGTGCTGTGACGCCATGAATTCCGATGTACTGACGCTGGATGATCTGAGGGCATGGAAGCCTGGCGAGCCCCCTATGCGGCTGGCTGTGCTGGGAGATCCGGTGGCGCACAGTCTTTCTCCGCAGATGCACAATCCGGCGCTGGAAGCGTGTGGGATTGCGGCGCGCTACGGGAAGATTCACGTACGGCCGAACGAATTCCGGGAAGCGCTGCGGTTGCTGAGCGGCAACCTGCCGACCGTGATCGAAGAACCGGACAACCTCGAAGCGCGATCGGCCATGCTTCTGGGTGCTCACCTCGCGGGCCTCGCATTCTCCAACGCACCG
>CAZSDE010000256.1:0-1899 GCA_964605435.1 uncultured Akkermansia sp. | reverse complement strand
AACTGCACGATTCCGCATAAGTTTGCGGCGCTGGAGGCAGTTGATGAAGTGGCGGCGGCGGCGCGTCGCCTGGGGGCGGTGAACACCGTGATTTTCCGGGCGGATGGAAGCACCGAGGGAAGGAACAGCGATGGGCCTGGGTTTCTGCGGACAGTGAGCGGGGAATTCGGCAGGAGCGTGCGGGATCTGAGGATTCTCATTCTCGGAGCCGGCGGAGGGGCGGGTCAGGCCGCGGCTGTGCAGTGTGCCATGGAAGGCTGCCGGAGCCTGCTTCTTGCCAACCGGACGAGGGAGAAGGCCGATCTGGTGGCGGCGGGCCTGGCGGGCTTGCCGGGAGGGGACGTGGTGCGGGTGGTGCCATGGGAATCCGCAGCGCTGCGCGGCGAACTGGATGGGGTGGATCTGATTGTGAACGGCACCTCGCTGGGGATGACTGCGGGCGACCCTCCGCTGGTGCCGTATGATGCGCTGCGGCCCGGGCATTTCGTGTACGACATGGTGTACAAGCCACTGGAGACACCTCTGGTGGCGGCGGCGCGCGCGGCCGGAGCGATGGCGATCAATGGACTGCCGATGCTGCTGTGGCAGGGCGTGCAATCGTTCGAGTGGTGGTTCGGGCGGGAAGCTCCGGTCGATGTGATGCGGGCCGGGCTGCAGGCTGCGACCGGCTGGCGGTGATGAAAGAAGGGGTGATGCGAAAGGCGGTGATGTGATGGCTGAGGTGCTTGAGCAGATTCCGCTGGATGGCTGGCCCTTTGATCTGGCGGCGACGCTTGGGAGTGGTCAGGTGTTTCACTGGCAGGCGTGGGAAGGAGGCTGGGTGGGGACGATTGGAGAGGAGGCAGTGTTTCTGCGTCAGCGGGATCCTGGGGTGCTTGAGTGCAGTGTCGGGAAGGCGGTGGTGGTGCGGCAGTATCTGGGGCTGGAGGAAGATCTGGCGGCGGTGATGGCTGGATTTCCGGCGGATGATGCGGCGCTGCAGCGGGCTATCGCGTGGTGTCCCGGGCTGCGGCTGATCCGTCAGCCAGCGTGGGAATGTCTGGCGACCTTCATTACTTCGTCGTTGAAGCAGGTACCGCAGATCCGGGCGATTTCGCTGCGGTTGCGGGAGCGGCTGGGGGCAGCGGTGCGGTTGGAGGGGATGCCGTGCGTGTGGAGTTATCCACGGGCGGAGGTGATTGCGGCGGCGGGCGAGGAATTTCTGCGCGGCTGCGGGCTGGGTTACCGGGCCGCCTTTCTGCACCGCAGTGCGCTGGCGGTGGCAGAAGGAAATTGTGATCTGCGGGCCGTGGCTGGTCTGGACGATGCTGCCGCTCTGGCGGAATTGTGCCGGCTGCATGGAGCCGGTGAGAAAGTCGCGTCGTGTGTTCGGTTGTTCGGTTATGGACGGAGCGGCGCGTTTCCGATCGATGTCTGGATCGAGAGAGTCCTGCGCGAATTGTATTTCCCGCGGGCGAGGAAGCTGACGCATGCGCGGCTCGACCGATTTGCGTGGAAGCAGTTCGGGCCGCACCGGGGGCTGGCGCAGCAGTTTCTCTTTCACTGGGCGAGGCTGACCGACTGCGGTCGCCGTGCCGTGGGGCCGGCCGGGGATGTCACGGTGGAGGGATGATGCGGGCGCGGAAGTAGAGTCGGCCGCTGGCGGGTGGGGTCACGGGGGCGCTGCGGAGGATGAGGCCTGCAGAGAGCGATTCCGCGACTGGGGAGAGGAACTGAGCGGGCGACCATGAGGACAGGTTGTCCGATGATTCGATGACGATGCGGCCGTGGTCAGCGCCTGGTTGCTGGTGCCACGAGACGAGGGGGCTGCCATTGGCATCTTCCGACCAGATGCGGGCATCCGGGCCCATGATGGATTCGAGCAGGTTGGAGATGCCGTTGCCGTTGTCGTCGCCGTCC
>CAZSDE010000255.1:1681-5691 GCA_964605435.1 uncultured Akkermansia sp. | reverse complement strand
ATCCGTTCTGCCCGCGGATGGAAAATACAGCGCTGCACAACTGACGTCGCTCGCCGCCCTGCTCGACGCCATGGCCGCCGGAAAGGAATCGCTCACTTCACTCGCCGCCGCCGGGAGCGATACCCTGACGGAAACCATCCGGCTTGCCGAAGCCGTTTTCCCGGTCGCCCAGCAGATGCTGGCGTCGTCTGCCCATGGTGCGGCGGAGAAATCTGCGGCGGCGGGATTACTGATGCGGCGCAAGGAATTCAGCGCGGCTGTTTTTCCGGTCGTGCAGGGCTGGCTCGATGCAGCGGCCGATCCCGTGCTGCAGGAAGGGGCACTGCGGGCCATGGAAGCCAGCGGAGATTCCGCCGTTCCGGGCATGCTGCTGGCAGCGCTCGGCGGCATGTCACCGGCGATCCGGTCGTCAGCGCTCGCGGTGCTCATGAACCGCGAGGCATGGGCGCTGGCCCTGCTCGGGCATCTGGAAAAACGCCCCGAGGATGCCCTCGATGCCGTGCAGAGCGCCCGGTTGCGGCAGCATGCCTCCGAATCCGTGCGCAAGAGGGCCGGGGAAATTCTGGCGGCGGCCCCGGCAAGATCCGATGCCCTTGCGGCCTTCGCGCCTGCGCTCAGCCTTCCAGGCGATCCTGCGCGCGGGGCGGTTGTTTTTTCGGCACGCTGCACCGCCTGCCATCAGGCGGCCGGCAAGGGAACCGCCATCGGTCCCGACCTCCGTTCCGCGGCACAGCATCCTCCCGCCAAGCTGCTCTCCGGCATCATCGATCCCTCGCAGGATGTTCAGCCAGGCTACTTCGCCTTCACCGCGCAATTGCGCGATGCGACTGAACTCTATGGCATCGTTGCCAGCGAAACCGGCAACAGCACCGGCTTCCGCCTGCCCGATGGTTCCCTGCGCCTCGTGCGCCGCAGCGATCTGGTTTCCCTGCGCAGCACCGGGCAATCGTTCATGCCGGCTGGACTCGAAGCCGGGATGACTCATCAGGAAATGGCTGATCTCATCGCTTGGATCCAAGCTGGTGCGAAATGAGGGAGTTTGGGCTTTCTCTCCCTCGATGGCTCGTTGTACGGTGATCCTCATGCGTTTGTACCCTGCGCTCCTTCTTTGCTGTGCCTCCGTCCCCGTACTGGTCGGTGGCAGTCCGGTGACATCCAAGGCACCGGTGCCCCCGGCTTCCGCTGCGCCCAGCCGCAGTGGCTTCCGGATCTCGGCCGGTGCGGCGCAGCGGAACCTTGGAGGATTCTCGTGGCATGCGCGCACGCAATCATCGCTGGCCGACGTGCCCATCGCTCCCGGATTCCGTTATCCAGGCACGGAAGCCATCGGCAGCACCGGGGACTATGCCGACCGCAGCTACCGCGATGGCTACGTGAAAGTTGACGCAGGAACGGTCGCCTTCGGTGGCGACACATGGTTCTGGGGGTACGACGACAATGCCCAGCACCGGAACGGCAGCTTATTTTTTCAAGGCGGACGCGGAGCCTCCGCCACCGCAGGATCGTCGGAATCGTTCCGTTCCGGATCGTGGTCCGCAGAACCCGACGGCGTCGCTCCCTACCTCCAACTCGACTGGTCAATGGCGGCCAGCGCAGATCTGAGCGTCGGCTGGATGGGTGCCATCAGCCTCCTCAATACCGACGTCTCCCGGACCGGCAGCACCTTCAGCGCCTTCCGGGACCGCACCGACTACCGGATTGGCTACACCGACCGTTACGATCTCATGGGAACCATTCCGCCATCGGCTCCCTACGCCGGAACCCTCGGCGGTCCCGGTCCCCTGCTCCCGAACCGACCCGCCGACCGCACCGCCGACTACACCGTTTCCGGGCGGGACCGCGTCGACGCCTTCAACCGCATCACCACCGATGTCTCCATCAATCTCTGGACCCTTTCGCTCGGGCCCACCCTCAGTTGGTCGCGCGACCGCTTCGCCCTGACCGCCTCGGCTGGCGTGACCCTCAATGTGGCAAACTGGGAAGCCTCGCAGCGCGAAACCCTTTTCGTGCGGCCGAAGGGACGAGCGCAGCAGGCGCACCGCCGCTGGGACGCCCAAGGTGACGGCACCGACGCCGTGCCCGGACTCTTCGTGCAGGGATCGCTGGGCTTCCGGCTGAACGACGCATGGGATCTCAGTGTCTTTGGCCGCTATGATTACGCGGGCGACGTTGAAGTTTCCGCAGGAGCGTCGGCCGGGCGCTTCGATCTGAGCGGATGGTCCATCGGCGGCGGACTCGGCTACCGCTTCTGACGAAGGCGCGGGGCGCATCTCCGGAAGAGATCGGGCTTGGCAGATCGCGCGGAAATCCCGCATGTCTGCCCTTCCACCCTGATGAATCCCGAGAATCCCTACATCCTGAGCGCCGAGCGCGTTCTCCCGCCACCGGTGAGCTTTGCCGGACGCCTGCGCTATCTGGGCCCGAGCCTGATCCTGACGGCTTCGATTGTGGGATCGGGGGAACTGATTGGCACGACTCTGTTCGGGGCCCGGGCCGGCTTCATCTGCTTCTGGGTGATCATTCTGAGCTGCCTTGTGAAGGTGGCCCTGCAGCTGGAATTCGGAAAGTACGCCATCTACACAGGGCGGAGCACCATGGCCGCCCTCAACAGCCTGCCCGGCCCAAAGCTTGGACCCTGCCGCTGGCCCATCTGGGTGTGGCTGGCCGTGATGTGCGCCAAACTCCTGCAGGTCGGCGGCATCGTGGGCGGAGTCGCTCTGATTGGTCATCTCGCCTTTCCGGCGGTCCCTGAATTCGCATGGATTGTCCTCGCCGTGAGCGTCACTGGCATGCTCGTTTCGCGGGGTTATGCCGCCATCGAAAAGGGATCGCTCATCCTCACGGTCAGCTTCACGGTCCTGACACTGATCTCACTGGTGGCGCTGCAGTGGACCGACAAGGCGGTCACGTTTCCCGAGTTGGCGTCGGGCTTCGGATTCCGCCTCCCGCATGAAGTCGCGGTCTATGCATGGGCGGCCTTTGCGCTCACGGGAATTGGTGGCGACGAGATTCTCGTCTACAATTACTGGCTCATTGAAAAGGGATATGCGGCGCGCACGGGACCGAATGATGGATCGCCGGAATGGGCGGAACGGGCGCGGGGATGGATCCGGGTGATGACGCTTGATGCGCTGCTATCGATGGGGATCTACACCCTCGTGACGGCGGTCTTCTATCTGCTGGGTGCCGCCATTCTGCACCGCAGCGGAGAATTGCCCGCGGACAAGGATCTCATCGAACGACTGGCCCTTCTCTACACCTCCGCCTTCGGTCCATGGGGCCGTGTCATCTACCTCGCAGGCGGTTTTGCCGTACTCTATTCCACCATGGTGGCTGCCACCGGAGCATGGGCCCGGCAGTTTGCCGATGCCGCCGGACAATTCGGAATCATCAACTTCCTTGATCCCGCGGAGCGGAACCGGGCCGTGAATTTCTGCATCTGGCTGTTCCCATGTCTGTGGGCAATCGTTTACCTCGTCGTGCGGAATTCCGCCCTCATGGTCGTGATCGGAGGGATTGCCACCATGGCGGTTCTCATGGTCGTGATCTTTGCCGCCTCGTGGTTCCGGCTGCGGCAGTTGCCCGCCACCCTCAAACCCTCCCGGCTCTACGACGCCGCCCTTGTCATCAGCATCCTTGCGATTGCCGCCGTGGCCGCGCAGTCGCTCGTCAACGCCATTCTCAAGATGCGTTAGGATCCAGTGCAGACTTTCGTGTGGCCGATGCGCAGCGATGCGGCCAGCAGTAGTTCCGGGTGCAGTGGATGCGCCGCTGAAGGGTGGCGGTGGAACGCGGTGCGTTTACAGTTCCGTGATTTTCAGATCGCGGAACCAGACTTCGTCTCCGTGGTCCTGAAGCATGATGCGGCCCTTCGGATTTCGTGCGAAATCCGTGACGCCCTTGAATTTGCTTTTGCCGTGGGCGCTTTCCCATTCCGGCGATCCGACGGTCATCTTCACGACAAGGGCTCCGTTGAGCCAGTGTTCGAAGAGCGGACCGCGGACCACGAT
>CAZSDE010000255.1:0-1671 GCA_964605435.1 uncultured Akkermansia sp. | reverse complement strand
GATGCGTGATTCATTCCATTCGCCGGGAGCCTTCAGTTTCTTGGCGGCGGCATCGGGAGCGACGAGGTCGTAGAGCGAAGCCGACTGACGCTGAGGACCGACCTTGGCGTCCGGGTGCTTGCTGTCGTCGAGGAGTTGGTATTCCGGACCGAGGAGGCCTTTGCCGGGATACGGCTGCATGCGGTATTTGACGCCGCTGTTGCCACCCGGAGCAATCTTCCATGCGAAGCTCAGTTCGAAGTCGCCGTACTCTTTTGCGGTGAAAAGATCACCGGCCTTGGCGGTCCGGTGAATGACGCCGCCTTCCTCCACTTTCCAGCCCTCGCCGGCCGGCTTGCCCGCGGCATCGGTCCAACCGCTGAGATCGCGGCCATTGCAGAGGGGTTGAGGATCCGCGGCACAGAGGCTGCAGATGCCAAGGAAAAGGAGGAAGGCAGGCGCTTTCATGGTTTCGTCAGAGTCAGGGGAGCGCTCAGTCGAGCGGTTTCACCATGATGTCCTTGTAGTGGGCTTCGCAGCCCGGATCGTGCGCCTGGAAGGCAAACGTGCCGGCGCTGACCCAGCGGCCTTTTTTCTGATCACCGTCCTGGCGCGGATCGCCTTCCTTTTCGGTGTAATCCGCGGTCACCTTGCCGTTCACGGTGACGGTGATGTGCTTGTCGACGACCTTGATATGGTAATCGAACCATTGGTCATCGGGAACGAAGACATCCTTGAAGTCCTGCACGGCATAGAGGCTGCCGGTGCGGCGCGGGTCCTTGTCGAAGGAATTGTTGACCTGGCATTCGTAGCCCTTGGCGGGCCAGCCATCCTTCTGGAACTCCGTGTGGAAGTAGATCCCGCTGTTCGCATTCTTCTTCGTCATGACCTTTGCCTTGAATTCGAAGTTCTTGAATTTGGCGTCCTTCACGCTGCCCGCGTAGAACAGGTGAGCGCGGCCGCCCTTGACCTTGATGGCTCCGTTTTCGACCGTGAAGACGCCGGGGACTTCGTCATTCGACTTCCAGCCGTCGAGGGATTTGCCATCGAACAGGGAATGCCAGCCGTCCTTGTCGTCGGCAGCATGGGATCCGGCCACCGCAGCGGCCGCGAGCAGGGAAACAAAAGCGAGTCTCTTCATGATCAGGATTCGGGGTTTGGAATGTGAACCCAACGATGGCACAGAGGTTCTTCTGCAAAGCGGCAGCCCATCCCGCATCCGCGGGAAACGAATCTGAATGGCGGCTCACGCTCCGCAGAGGGTACGCCGATTCCCGTTTGCCCATTTGGTGGCCTGCTGGCACCGATTGTGCGCCTCACGGAACCTCAAACATGCCCAACCCACCGGATTCCATCCGCATCGAACCCGCCACGCTCGAGGACCTCTCCGAGCTGACCGATCTTGTCATGTCGCTCATGGCGATTGAAGCCGACTTCCGACCGGATGCCGAGAAGCAGCGGCACGGGCTGCGGCTCATTCTCGAGCAGCCGAGCCGGGGCCGCATTTTTGTGGCACGCAACGATCACAAGGTGATTGGGATGGTGAATCTGCTCTTCACGATCAGCACAGCGGAGGGAGGCTTCGTGATTCTCATGGAAGACGTCATCGTGAGCCCGGAGCATCGCGGTCATGGCTACGGATCCATGCTCGTGCGGTACGTGAAGGAATTCGCCGCCAAGAAGGACTTCAAG
>CAZSDE010000254.1:0-5741 GCA_964605435.1 uncultured Akkermansia sp. | reverse complement strand
GCCCTCCACCGCGCCGCCATCGTGTCCGATTCCATCGAAGCCTTCGCAGCCTCGCTCTGATTCGCATCAAGGGACCTGTTGCAGAACCTAGGCTGGCAGCGCGGCTGGCCTCGCTGTCGGGTAGACCTGCTGGGGGGTGTCACGGGAAAGACGGCCAAAGTCACCCGCCCTGCGCCACCGAAGCACGCTGGAACTCCAGGCTAAACCCCGGCAGTCTCCTTGATCCAGCGCCGGGCCTTGAATTCAAACCTTGGCAGAGTCCCCTGAGCCACCACCTGCACGGGCACCCGGATCTGCAGCGCATCCCGCAGGGCCGCACTGATGCGGTCGCCCAGCTCGGGATCCCGCAGTCCGGGCTTCACTTCCACAACGAGCCGCAGATCGAGCAGCGCTCCGGTACGCGACTCCCGCACCTGGTATTCCCCGACTTCCGGAAACTGCCGCAGCAGCGCATCCACTGCGGAAGGATACACATTCACGCCGCGCACGCAGACCATGTCATCGTACCGTCCCAGAATCCCTCCATCCAGACACAGAGCCCCGGTGTCATCGGCATAAACCTTCCGGACGAGGTCACCGGTCCGGTACCGCAGCATGGGACAGCCCAATCGCTGCAGCGTCGTGATCACCAGTTCGCCCTCGCCTCCCTCCAGCACCTCCCGCCCCGTCGCGGGATCAAGGATCTCGGCAAAATGCAGATCCTCCAGCACCTCCAGCCGGCTCGCACTGCCCGCCGCCTGGAAACTCACTGGTCCCGTCTCGGTGAGCCCATGATGATCAAACACCTTCACCCCGGGCCACTCCGCTTCCAGCCGACTGCGCAGGGCCGACTGACTCCCCCCGGGTTCGCCTGCGACAATGATCAGGCGCAGGGGAAATTCCATCCCGCGGAGGCCCGCGGACGCCTCCCTGACTTCCGCGAGGTGCAGGGCATACGTCGGCGTCGTTGCCAGCACCGTCACCCGGTGATCCGCCATCAGCTGCAGCCTCGCCTGACTGCTCATGCCACCGCCGGGAATCACCATGCAGCCAAGGCGGCTCGCCGCCTCAAAGGCCGTCCAGAAGCCAAGGAAGGGACCAAACGAAAACGGAAAGAACAAGCGGTCCTCGCCAGGCTCCAGCTTCGCATGATCATAGATCGCCTGCCACGCCCCCAGCATGCTGTTCCAGTCGTCCCGGCTGTCCAGCCACGTCAGCGGCGGCCCAGTGGTCCCGCTCGTCTGACAGAACCTCGTGTAGTTCTCGATCGGATAGGTCTGATTCGTCCCGTACGGTGGATTGGCCTCGCGGTCGGCCACAATCATCCGCTTCGTCATGAGCGGACAGCGCTGCGTGAAGTCATCCAGTGTTTCCAGAGTCAGATGACCAATCCTCTTCCGGTGAAACGGATTCGTGATCAGAATCGTGTCGAGCAGGGCCCGCAGCCTTTCCCACTGGGCCGACCGGATTTCCCCGCGCTGTGACTGAATGCGTTCGTGGCGCATGAATTCGGCAGAAGCTTCCGGCCGGATTTCTCCTCACGAGACCCAGTACCGCCGAGTTGTCACATCCACAAAACCTTCGCCAATCACCGGAGCTGGACGCGCTGCCACAGCCTGACGCGCAGGCACCACGGAGGCCGGAGCCACCGCACGCACGGCCGGAACCGATCCCGTCTTCTTCTCGGGAGCCGGACCATGCCCGCCGCTTGGCTTGTAGGCCATCACCAGTCCCGCACCCACCGCTGCCAGCACGAGGCCGATGAAGAACTGCGGCGGCGTATGACCCCACATCTTTTCCTTGGTCACGCTGACCATCGCATTCACCAGGGGAGCACCGGCAAAGACGAGCGTCGGCACCAGTGCGATGAGCTGCTTGTTCTCCGCAGGACTGCGCCCGCTGCTCAGCGCCATGAGCAGACAGAAGGCCCCCACCGCTCCCAGCAGGCCCGCAATGAGACTGTTCATGGATGCCGCTGCCGGCATCTGCGTGACCACGGCCCCCCGCAGCTTGAGCACAATCAGAGGCCCCACCACGGCCACCAGAAAATACGCAATCCCCACCCACAGAAATGCCTTCATGCGGTTCGCCGTCGGATCGGGCTTCACTCCCTCGACCTTCATGCCGAGACTCCCCATGTGCAGGAAGACGCTGTAGAGGCCCCAGCAGATAATGACGCCGAGGACCCAGGAAATTGCGGTGCTGTTCATTTTGTTGTTCACAGGAATGCTGGTTGAAATCAAATCATGCGCGCTTCGCCACCGGAAGCTCGAGGGCTTCCGCAGGCACTGCCTCGATACTTTCGCGGAAGGCTTCCGGTATCGGTACCGACTTCATTTCCCGCGTCCCCGGAAGGGCCCGCACCGCCACCACCACGAATTCGCCCGCCGCCGCCAGTTCCCGCGCCGCAGAATGATCCGGCGACTTCCAGATCCGGAAGGCCAGCCGCAGGGCCTTCGTCCGCATCTCGGCCACCAGCACTTCCACCTCGGCTTCTTCCTCGAACTGCAGCGGCCGGAAATACTCGGCACTCACCCGCACCCGCGGCCAGCCAGTCTCGGTATCCGGAAACCCATGCTGCACCGGATGCACACTGAGTCCCAGCGACCGGTAGAAGGCATGCTCCGCTTCCTCCATCCAGCGGAGGAAATTCGAGAAATGCATGATGCCCGCCAGATCGGTCTCGGCAAAGGTCACCCGTCGGCGGTACTGAAATCGGGAGGCCTTCATGATTGCCGCAGTCCGTCATGGTTCCCGCTGCCACCCGCAAGAGCGCGTCCACGGAATCCCGCCCTGCCCCGCTTCACAGCCGCCGCCGGTCCCGACGGTCAGCCACCGCATCCGCCAACTGCGCAAAAACCGACCGGGTATCCTCCCAGCCAATGCACGCATCCGTGATGCTCTGGCCATAGACCAGTTCCTTCCCGGCCACCACGTCCTGCCGTCCTTCCACCAGATGACTCTCAATCATCACCCCGGTGATCGCGCGGCAGCCCGCCCGGATCTGACTCGCCACATCTCCCGCCACGGCCGGCTGATTCCGGTGATCCTTGTTCGAATTCCCATGCGAGCAGTCAATCATGATGCTCGGAATCAACCCGGCCTTCTCCAGCTGGCCACTGACATCGGCCACGGTCGCCGCATCGTAATTCGCCCCGGTCTTCCCGCCGCGCAGAATGATGTGGCAGGTCGGATTCCCGGTCGTGTGAATGATCGCCGCCACTCCCTGCTTGGTCACACTCAGAAAGCGGTGCGGACAGGCCGCCGCCCGGATGGCATCAATGGCAATCCCAATGCCGCCGCCGGTCCCGTTCTTGAATCCCACGGGCATGCTCAGCCCGCTGGCCAGTTCCCGGTGCACCTGACTTTCCACGGTGCGCGCCCCGATGGCTCCCCACGTGACGAGGTCGGCCACGTACTGCGGACTGATGGTATCGAGGAATTCCGTGCCGCACGCGATCTCCATCTGGCTGAGTTTGGCAAGCAGGGTCCGCGCCAGCCGCAGCCCGTGGTTGATGTCGAAGCTCTCGTCGAGCCCGGGGTCGTTGATGTAGCCCTTCCAGCCCACCGTCGTGCGGGGCTTCTCGAAATAAACCCGCATGACAATGCAGAGGTCCTTCGCATGTTTCTTCGCCTCTTCCCGGATGAGTGCCGCGTACTCGAGCGCTGCCTTTTCGTCGTGAATGGAACACGGACCAGCCACCACAAGGAGCCGGTCATCCCGCTGCTGCAGCACGGCCTCGGCCGCCCGCCGGCTGTGCGCCACAAATTCATACGCCTTCTCCCCGGGATCAATGTCGTGCATGATGATCTCGGGCGAAATCAGGCTGTGAATGTCGGCAATGCGGACATCATCGGTGATATTGCGGTGCGGCATGACGGCGGAAAAAGAAATTCTCCGGCACCCGCTCATCAGGCCGCCAGAGGGATTGGCAGCGTTGCGGCTCCAGCCTCCGGTTTCAACTGAAAACCCCGCTCTCCCGCACGGCTCACTTCACAAGGCGCAGCTTCGCAGGATACCGCCGCTCGGCATTCCATTCCCCCACATAAATGTCGCCGGCCGCATCCACATACAGGTCATGACAATGCCGGAAAACCGGCTGGGCCTGCGTCATCGGCTGCAGCTTCCCATCCACATAGACAGGCTCGCTCCCCCCGGGCGCACTGATCACCCGCCGCGTGGCCCGGTCGAGTACGAGCACAAATCCGGAATTCGGCAGCCGTTCGCCCGTGCCTTTCTCCCGGCTCCAGCAGACCGCCGTGTAGATCCGGTCGCCCCGGAATACCAGCTGGCCGGCATACGCCCCGGGCAACTCGAGGGTGTCCACATGCTTCCCTTCCAGCGTGAAGGCCTTCACTTTGTTCTCGTCCCGCGACGGCACCCACACGAGCGGACCCCGCGGGTCGTCGGCATCGATGGAAATCCCATGTGCATTCCGCAAGCCACCAGCCTCCCCACCCGGACCACCCCACTCGCGCACCAATTCACCCTTCAGCGTGAATTCATAAATCCGGTCGCTGGCATAGCCATCCGCGATGAGCAGGTTCCCGTTAGGCGTCCGCGCCACATCGCAGGGCATGAATTTCGCAACCGTCCCGCTCAGCTCGGACGGCGTCGGAAACTTCCGCACCACTTCCCCTTCGGTCGTCAGCAGGGTCACCCGTCCCTGACCGGCCGATGGCTGCCAGCCCTCGGCCTTGAAATGCCAGCCGCAGTCGATGTGCACCAGGTATTCCCTGCCGTCCGCTTCGAAGATCTCCAACCCATGTCCGCCCCCGCGCCCGGCACTGATCGACCGCACGTACCGGCCGTCCTTCTCGAAAACAAGGAAGTCATTCTGCGGATGATCGGTCACCAGATAAATGCGCCCGTCCCGGCCCTCGGCCATGGCATGCGCATTGATCACCGGCGCAATCTTCGGATCAGCCTTCGCCCAGTCGGGCTGCAGACGGTACCGCGCCGCTCCATGACCCAGCAATTCTCCTTCTTCTGCAGGGCTCACCCCTCCCATGCCCAGCACCATCGTGATCAGCAGCATCCCCGGAAGCAGTCGTTTCGTTTTCATGTGTCTGACGCCAGCCCTACCAGATGCCCCGCACGCGGCGCAATGCCGATGATACCCGCATCCAGCCAGCCGCTCTTGCATCGCATGCCGCCGCATACCACATCCCCGTCACATGAATGACGGTCCCGCCCCGGGAACGACGGCAGCCCCCCACGGGGCAGCCGGCCGGGACCTGTGTGCCCGCACCGCGGCAGTCAGCGACTTCGCCCGTCGTCTGCGCATCCCCAAAACGACAGGGGCACGCCGCAAACGCAAGCCGGCCGCCCTTGAGCACGTTCACCCCGCGGCCCATGCCTTCGCCACAGGGGTCGTGCTGGCCTCGCTCGATCCCGCGGAAGCCCGCCGCGTCTGGATCCTCACGCACGACCTCCGCGCGCAGGAAGCCCTTTCGCACGACCTCGCCACATGGTGGGGCCCCTCGCTCTTCTTCCCGGAAGCCGAGGAACAGCGCAGCGAAGGATCCCTCCCGGACGAGGAAACTTCCTCGGAACGCCTCGCCCTCCTCTCCCGGCTCAGTTCTCCACCTCAGGGCATCGAACCCATCGTCCTCAATGCCTCGTCCCTCTCGGAACAGGTACCTCTCCCCCGCCACCTCTCATCCCAGACCCTCACCCTTCAGACCGGTTCCTCCATCGCCATGGAAGAAGTCTGCCGCCAGCTCGATGCAGCCGGCTACGAACGCAGCAGCCAAGCCTC
>CAZSDE010000253.1:2461-5828 GCA_964605435.1 uncultured Akkermansia sp. | reverse complement strand
ACCGTTGCCTGCTCCGCAGTGCTGCTCAGTCTGGCCTGAAGCGACTCCGCATTCATGAGGTGAAGTGCCTGACTGATGGCTGGCTTCATGTTCCGCTCGCAGGGACAATCGCTGCTCGAATTGGGACGGCCGAAGGCGTCCATGGTGCGCGATTCTATCTTATAGGTCCATGCCTGGGCTGCGCGTCCGCCCGGCGGAAGCCCGGGGTAATCGGTGGGGACTGCCGTGACATCGGCGACGGCATCGGCCATCATTTCGGCTCCCATCCGCCTGCGGTAGTACCTTGAGAAGTTGCGGCTGTCCCCCATGTTGGTCTCGTTGGGCTCGCTGCTGAGCTGGTAGAGATGCGAATTCATGATCGACCGCATGAGCGCCTTGAGATCGTACTTCGAACGCACCACATCAGCCGCAAGGGCATCGAGCAGGAGCGGATGCGAGGGAGGATTGGAGAGCCGGAAGTCGTCGACTGGATCGACAATCCCCTTGGCAAAGAAATGGCTCCAGATGCGGTTGGCGATGGCCTTCGCGAAGAATGGATTGTCCTCGCGCAGGATCCACGCGACGAGCGCTTCGCGGGGATCCCGGCGGCCTTCCAGCTCGGCCCGCGGACCATCCGGCGGCTGCGGCAGCATCACTTCTCCCGTGACCGGATGATTCAGTTTCGCCTCGGCCACCACGAAGAAGGTTTCGTTTCCGCCGGAAATCGGTGCGGAAATGCCGCCGCCTTTCTGCCGCAGCGGCGCAAAGAATGCAGCCATGCGGTAAAAGTCGTCCTGACTCCATTTTTCGTTGGGATGGTGATGGCATTTGGCGCAGTCGAGTCTCACTCCAAGAAACAACTGACTGAACATGGTGGTCAGTTCTGCGGGCTCGCGGCGGTCGCGGTAGACGACGGCCGGACCGTGCCGGTGCGTGTTCCCCTGCGTAAGAAGGATTTCGCGCGCCAGCTGATCCCATGGCTTGTTCTGCCGGAAGCTCTCCCGCAGCCACTGATCGAGCAGGTAGACGCTTTTCACGCCCACGCGGTCGGGATTGGGCCGGAAGAGGTCTGCGAATTTCGCGGCCCAGTGATCGGCATAGCGGGGATGCGCAAGGAGCCGCTCCACAGCCTTGCGGCGCTTCTCCGGATCGCTGTCCGCCAGAAACTGCTTCGCTTCCTCCGCCGTCGGCAGAATTCCAATCGAATCAAGCGACGCCCGCCGCAGGAATTCGGCATCGCTGCAGGGAGCCGACGGCAGCAGGCCAATCTGACGGAACCTAACGTAGGCCAGTTCATCAATGAAGTTCCGTACCGGCAGGCCAGCATAGGCTTCGCCCGGCAGAATCCGGTCGGACGGCACCACCACCTGCGAACCACTCACTTTTCCCATGTAGCGGGCCACCACGACCGCCTGACCGCTGACCTGATCGATGCTGATGCGGCCGTTCTCGCTTACGGTGGCGACCTGTTTTTCGCTGGAATAGAAACCGGCGAGGGAAGTCACGTCGCGGATGCTGCCGTCGCTGTAGTGGGCATGCACCACGAGGCGCTGACTGGCTCCCTTGCGGTAGCGCCGCTCGGATGGGAGCACCGTAATGCGGTCGAGCACTGGTTCGTCCTTCGCCGCATACTCCATGCCGCTGGCGATCCAGCGGGTGAGCAGACGCCATGCATCGGAATCCCTTGTGATCCGTTCCCCGCCTTCGTGCGGCACCATGCCCGCTGCCTTGAGCAGCAGGAGGCTTTCACCGGGATCGGATGGAAAGACCCGGCGGCCGCGCGCCCCGTGCACGATCTGATGGTGATCGGACTTTGGATCGAAGGAGAAGACACTCAGTTTGAAACCATTCTGGCCCTCGGCGCGTGCGTGGCAGGCGGCCGCGCTGCAGCCGGCCTTGCCGAGGTGTGGCAGCACATCACGGACGAACGACGGTGGATTCTCCGGTGCGGCGGCCACTTCGATGGGGAGTTCGACGCGTTGTCCGGCGGATTCGGCGACGAGCACGGTCCGGCCGGGCCCTTTGGCACGCACCACGCCTTCGGATTCGATCACCGCAATGGCTGGATCGGCACCGGTCAGCTGCACCGCGCCCGTGGCGTCGCTCTCGCTGCCATCGGCTTGCCGTCCGGTGATCAGAAACGATGCCTGAGCACCGGCCTCGAGCCGGATCACGGCGGGTTCGGCCACGAGCGATGCCACTTCCGCGGACACAGCTCCGCCGCATCCCAGTCCGCACACGGCGGCCAGCAGGGAAATCGCGCAGCGGTGCAATCTCGTACGTCCATCCATCACTCTGGGACTACGCGCGAAATGCCGCCCGTTTTCGCCGGAATTCCGTGCTGTGCGCAGGCCATTCATCGGCGTCCGGCCCGGCGGCGGGCAGCTGGACCATCAAGGGGCCAGTCGGGAGAATCGCTGCGGCTTTCCTTCATGAGCGTGGCCATCTTCTGGACGACATCCGCATGCGACGATGCCACATCGTGCTTCTCTCCGGGATCGGAGGCGAGATCATAGAGTTCGATGGGGCGCTTCGGTCCATTCTTCACGGCTTTCCAGTTTCCGGCGCGCACGGCCTGGATGGGTGGTCCTTCATGGAGTTCCCAGTAGAAATGCGGACGCTGCGGGGCAGCCCCGCCCTTCAGCATGGAAACGAGCGACAGTCCATCCGTGCGGCCATCCGCGGGAAGCTTCGCGCCGGCCAGTTCGGCGGCCGTCGGCAGAAAATCCCAGAAGGCCCATGGTTCACTGCTGACGCGGCCAGCCGGCACCGTACCTGGCCACCATGCCACGGCAGCTTGCCGGAGCGCGCCTTCGTATAGTCCTCGCTTGAAGCCCCGCAGTCCATGCGACGCCTGCTGGAAGAGCGATCCGATGGGCGACTGCGGACCGAAGGACGAACCATTGTCTCCGGCCAGCATCACGAGCGTGCTGCGGTCGAGTTTCTTCTCACGCAGCCAGTCGAGCAAAGCGCCGACATCGCGGTCGAGCCGGCTCACCTGCGCCGCATACGCCTTCTGCTGCGGCGTCCAGTCGCGTCCGGCGTATTCGCCGAGGTCATCGATCTCGTGACGACCGTGCGGCAGGGTCACGGCATAGAACAGAAAGAATGGTTCGCCCTGGCCGGCCGCGAGCCATCGCATGACTTCGCGCTGAATGAGATCCTGCGCATAGGTTTTGCCCACCCCTTTGCCGTCATTGCCGGGCAGCATCACGCGGCGGTCGTCGTCGTACAGGAATTCAGGGAAGTACGAATGGGCATGCCGCTGGCAATTGTATCCGAAGAAGTGGTCCATGCCCTGCTTGAGGGGACTGCCTTCGGTATCAAACATGCCCATGCCCCATTTTCCCATGGTGGCGGTCCGGTAGCCGGCTGACTTGAGGATTTC
>CAZSDE010000253.1:0-2451 GCA_964605435.1 uncultured Akkermansia sp. | reverse complement strand
GAAAAGGCAGGTTCTGCCTGGGAAACCATGGCGCACGGTGGCGGACGGCAAAGGATACTGTCCTTCGCCCCTGGCGATTTCCCAGTTCCCCCGGACAGGGCAATGACCGCTGTGCAGTCCGGTCATGAGGGAGGCCCGACTGGGCGCACAGACGGTTGTTCCGCAGTACGCCTGCAGAAACCTCGTGCCCTCCGCTGCCATCCGGTCGATCGCCGGCGTCCGGATCACCTTCTGACCATAACAACCGAGATCACCCTGCGCGAGGTCGTCGCTTAGAATGAAAATGATATTCGGCTGCTCCGCCCGCACCACGGACAGGGACACAGCCGCCAGCAGCATCGCGATGGTCTTCCACATGAGAGATCGGTTCTACTCCATGCGGCCTCCGGCGGAACCGTCCCGGACCTGCGCATTTGCGGAAAGGCCAACGGTAGTGCCCTGCGCTTCCCTGCAGAATGAAAACCATCATCCTGCTCTGCCTGCTGACCGCCGCCCGGTCCGCCCCCGCTGCGGAAACAACGGTCACATCCCGACCGCAGCTGATCGAAGCAATCGCCCGGGCCACCGCAGGGGACACCATCCGCATTGCTCCAGGTTCGTACGCCGGCGGCATCACGATCGCCTCGCTCAGGGGTACCCGGGAGAAACCGATCACCATTACCGCCGCCGATCCGCAGCAACCACCCGTCTTCTCGGGCGGAGCGAACGGGTTCCATCTTTCCGGATGCCAGTGGACGGAAATCAGTCACCTCCATTTCGAAGGAGCTGAAGCCAATGGCCTCAATGTGGACGATGGCGGACCGCAGAACCCACGCGCCGAAGGCATCCGCCTGCACCACCTGAAAGTCTCCGGCAAGGCACCGCAGGGAAACCGCGATGGCATCAAGCTCTCGGGACTCGCCAGCTTCTCGATCGCTCACTGCACCGTCACCCGCTGGGGCACGGGAGGCTCGGGCATCGACATGGTCGGCTGTCACGATGGATCTGTGGAAGCCTGCACCTTCCGTCACGATGAAGGCCCCGCGAGTGCCGCCGCCAACGGTGTCCAGATGAAGGGTGGTTCGTCCCGCATCACTGTCCGCCACTGCCGCTTCCTCTCGGCGGGCGGCCGCGCCATCAATCTCGGCGGCAGCACCGGAAGCGAATTCTTCCGCCCGGCCAAGGCACCGCACGAAGCCAGCAGCATCACCGTCGAAGACTGCCTCATCATGAATTCGGACGCAGCCATCGCCTTCGTCGGCTCCGACCAATCATCGTTCCGTCACAACACGATCATTCATCCGCAGCGCTGGGTCCTCCGCATCCTGCAGGAAAACACAGCCGCTGAGATGACCCCGTGCCGCCGCGGAACCTTCACGGATAATCTCATCGTCTTTCAGACCTCCAGCCTCCGCAGCGCAGTCAATACCGGTCCGGGCACCGCAGCGGAATCGTTCACCTTCGCCCGCAACGCATGGTGCTGCGAAGACGCTCCCCAGCGGAGCCGTCAGCTCATCCAGCTTCCTTCGCCGGAAACCGATGGCCGTTACGGCATCATTCCCACTTTCACCGACAGCGCAGAATCCGACTTCTCCCAGTCAGCCACCAGCCCGCTCCGCGCCTTTGGCATCCGGCCTCGTTAGCTGCGCTGCGCCCGACCCCGGATCATCGACGCAAAGATTTCCGCATCGCAAGGATGCGGCGGCACCCGCCAATCGGAAGGAAAGCGCCCTGGTTCCATGAACGCATAGTTGGTCACCGGCATGACCGCACGTTCCACCACAGGCTCGGCACGTCCCGCGCTCCGCAGAGCTTCTCCCATCGCCCGGACCATCGCCGAAATCCGCCTCCGGGGGCCCGTCGCGTGAACCACCATCGATTCCGCAGCGGTGGCCATCGCGGCCGACACCAGAAGTTCCGAGAACCAGTCCACCGACAGGTAGTCCACTTCCGGATCGTCCTCCGAAACCGTCAGCACGTCCCCGCGCATCACCCGGTCGAGCGCATGATCCGGAAAGATCCCGGAACGTTCCGGATGACCGAAAATCCCGCAGGCCCGCACGATCACATGCGGACATCCCGCCGCCCGGATGGCATCCTCGGCAGCCAGTTTGCTCTCACCATAGGAATCGAAGGGAGCCGTCGGAGCCCCGAGGGAAATGTCCCGTTCACCCAGCGCATAGACGCCGCGTGTGGAAACCAAGATCACCCGCGCCGGACGCACGAGACCACTCATGAGCCGGGCCGTCCCTTCCGCCTTGACCGCAGCCTGCTGCTCCGGCCGGTGCCGCCGGGCACCCGCACAGTGAATCACTGCATCGCATGCCAGGCTGGCTGGCGCGATGTCTCCGAGCCGGACCGCCAGCGGTTCCCACGCCACGCCCGACTCCTGCAGCCGCACGGCCACGCGCGACCCAAGGTACCCAGTGCTTCCGGTCAGCAGAATCTTCATGATGGCATCACGCGGACGTT
>CAZSDE010000252.1:0-5835 GCA_964605435.1 uncultured Akkermansia sp. | reverse complement strand
CTCCAAGGGTGCGCTGAGGATCATCGGGAACCCTCGCATCGACCGTGATGGGAACATCCGGCACTGATCCCGCCAGCAGCTTCTCCCGGACCCATTTGCCGCGCCGGACGGGATCGGTCGCCGTATTGGCGGAATGCGCGATGAGCCAGGCAGGATGAGTAAGAATACCGCGCCGGTTCGGCATGGTGAAGGGCTGCACTGGATGGTAATCGAATGGTTCATCCTTGCCGTAACTGCCTTCGGTCGGGGTGCGCGGAAGATTGTACATGGGGGCATGCCAGAAGCGGTTCCCGTGCGCCCATGGGAAGGTGGTGAATGGCCTCCCACCGCGTCCGAAGGTATCTTCGAAGAGATTCATGAGCCGCACGAGATCGACTTCATGCCTTCCCTTCCCCTTCCCTTTCATGCCGCCCGGCACCACGAACTTCTGCAGCAATTCCTGATGCTCCGCGGTCACTCGTTCGGGATCGTTCCGCCAGTCAGTATGCCGGAGCGTTTCAAAGACGGTCTTCCATCCCTCCATGAGGGCAGTTCCCTTTTCGTTGCTCAGATTATGATAGACAAAGAACTGATCGGTGGTCAGCAGGTTCTCGAAAACTTGCCGATCCTGCTCCACGGCGCGCGCCACCATGCGGTCGGCTTCGACCACAAGGAAGCCGGGCGTTCCAAAAGTGCCGCGGTCGGGCACCCGGTAAATGCCATCGCTCCGCTGCGAGTCCTTGAAGACGCGCACGGCCATCGGATAGCCGAAGAATTCACGGAAGAACCGGACAATCTTCGGATGCGGCGTCATGTAATATTCCCCGGAATGTTCGATGCTGAGCGCGGGATCGATGAGGCCGCGGTGCAAGGTGGTGTCCGCGAGCAGACGCTTCACTTCGCGCTCGCAGTCGCCGCGCGTAGACAGTCGGCCTTCGCGCACCGCCGACAGGAGCGCCTCGTCAGGACCCCGGTCACCCAGCGCATAGGCAATCGCAAAGGCGGCCTCCCGTGGCGAAAGCTTCCGCCGTCCGTGTTCATCGGGATCGCCGTCGCCAAACTCAATCCGGTAAAGGAATTCCGATTCAAGCAGGACGGCCTGCAGCATCTGACGCAGTCCTTCCGTGTTCCCGGCAAGCTCCATGGCCTCGCTCATGAGCCGACGGTACGTGACCAGTTCGTCGGAGCGGGCAGACCGCCTCAGTACGCGCTCGAACTGCGTCTGAATGGCCGCCTCGGCTTCCTCCGGCGATGGCGGTCCGTCCTTGAGAATGATTTTCTCGAAGGCTTCGGGCGTATCTGGGGAAAAGCGATCGGACTTGTTGTCGAACTGATCGGCCTTGAGTTGACCGGCCTTGACCCGGGCTGCGCGGATCTGCTTGCGCGAAATCCATTCCGCATTCGCCAGCATGGTCACGAGATGCCCCCCATTGAGCGGAGTCAGATCGTAATCCCGGATGCCGGAATGCTCGGGCAAGGCCATGGGGATCGTCAGTCCATGCATTCCATTGCGGAATCCATCCCGCGCCCGCTGCGGCAGGTCAAAGACATCGAAAACGCGCTGCAGGAAAATCTGGGGACTGACCAGCCAGCGGCGCGCCGGCGTAAAGGCAATGGCTTCCTCTGTCCCGCGGAACAAGGCTTCGTGATCCACCCAGTTGCCGGCTTCCGGCGAACGACGCTTCGCATCGAGCACGGAAGCATCGTGCCGCCGCAGTTCTCCCTGAACCCATGCGAGCAGCACCGACCGTTCCTCGGCCGTGGGCTGCGCCTCATCCGATGGTGGCATCATCCCAAAGAACAACTGCGCCTCTGCCTTGTTGAGCAGATCGAGTCGCCCAGCCGTGCTCAGCGCGCCAACACCATCGAAGCGCACCTTGCCCTCGGCTTCATCGCCCCCATGACAATCGCCACAGTACTTGCCCAGGACCGCCGCCGCTTCCGCCGGGATATCGGAATTCTCCACAGCGGCCTCCGCACGAGCCGACGATCCCCCCGCCACCGCCATGGCCACCACCAGAACTCTCGGAATCACAGACAACTGCATACGGAGAACTGCCTATGCGAAAACCGACAGCATGGCCAAGAAAATCGTGACTTCCTCATTCACCTGAGGCGGGCGACCGTTTACTTCTTGAGGAGATCGACCATGGCCTTGCCCATGGCTTCGCCGACGTCCATGTAGACTTCGGCTTTGCCGCCGTAGTGGCCATTGCCGCTGCCGCCCTGCGCCATCGGATGCGTGTAAATGGTGGCAACGTTGCCCTTGAATTCGGGATGCTTCCCGCTCGTGCCGTCGACATTGAGCTGGGCCTCTAGAACCTTGCCGCCATTGCCGCCGCTCCCCTTCTGTGATTCCCCCATGGTGGCGAGCACAAAGGGTGCCTTGGGTGCCTTGAATTCAGTGCGCACCGTGTTGATGAAACGGACCAGATTCTCTTCGTATTTGGCCGCATGGGCCGGATTCCCGGCGTCCTTTTCGCCCTGCCAGAAGAAGAACCCAGCCACTTCATACCCCTTTGCGCCAGGGTAGTGCTTCTCCAGATCGGCCAGCGCCCGCTTGGCATCGCCAATGTCATCATCCCATTGCTTGCCAGCATACCATTCGATCGGCTTTCCGTTCTTGTCGACCCACGGCGGCGGTGGCGTGTCCTTCCCCTTCCCCGCTTCTGCCACCCACGAATCCGGCTTCTCACCGTACCCCGGATAGACCTTCCCATCCATCTCATACCGCTCACTGCCGGGAGTCAGCAGATCCCAGCCGAGACTGCGGTTTCCAATGCACGCCTTCAGAATCATCACCGGGGCATCAATCGAATCACCCAGCGGATGACCCAGTCCATACTCAGGCCCCATCTTACCGCCCGCCACCGTCATCCATTCGTTCCTCAATGGCCCCTTGCCAGACATGTACTGCACAAACCGCACGTCCTTCCGCTCCACCCACTTCCCATCACCCCCCATCAGATACGAATACTTCTTCTTCTCCTTCACCGCCACCTCCAGCGATCCCTCACCACCAGAAACCTTGCCCAGCCCCACCATGTTCGACTGACCCAGCAGAATGAAAACCTGCACCGGTTTCGCCAGATCCGCCGCCTCGTCCGCCGGTCCCGCCACCCCGGAATCCATCCCCAATCCCATCGACATCCCCATCGCCCCCACCACCGCCAGCCACGGACGCCCCGCCAATCGCATTCCCCCACCAGCAGGCACCACCGTCGGATTCTCAGTATTCATTGGCTCGGATTTCATAGGATCATTGGAAATAGTCAGCATCTCCCACCATCCCATCAGCCCCTCCCACCCGCAGCAATCCATTTCACTGCGTCATCTACCCCTGACTTCAGGTAGCGTAGAAAGACCCGTGGCAGCATCGGAGCGACACCCCAACTAGCCCGCACGATTCGACTTGACGCGCCCACTTGTTGCAAGTTGTTTGCGTTTCATATGACGACGACGAACTATGCAAAACTGCCTGTGACGGTGCTTTCTGGCTTTTTGGGGGCTGGCAAGACGACTCTGCTCAATACGATTCTGGCGAACCGGGAGGGATTGCGTGTGGCGGTGATTGTGAATGACATGAGCGAGGTGAACATTGATGCGGCGCTGGTGGCGAAGGGTGGGGCGGCGCTCAGCCGGACGGAGGAGAAGCTGGTGGAACTGACGAATGGCTGCATCTGCTGCACACTGCGGGAGGACCTGCTCCAGGAAGTGCGGAGGCTCGCGGAGGAACAGAGATTCGATTATCTTGTGATTGAATCCACGGGCATCAGCGAGCCGTAGCCGGTTGCGGAGACCTTCACGTTTGCCGGGGACGACGGCATTTCGCTGGGGGAGTTTGCGCGACTCGATACGATGGTGACGGTGGTCGATGCGCGCAGCTTTCTGGTGGATTTCCACGAAGCCGACTATCTTGCGGAGCGGGGTGAATCGCTGGGCGAGGCCGACACGCGGACGGTGACGGATCTGCTGACGGATCAGGTCGAGTTCAGTGATGTGATTGTGATCAACAAGGCGGACCTTGTGACGCTGGAGGAACTGCAGGAACTGCGGGCAATTCTCGGGCGGCTCAATCCCCGGGCGCGCATCGTGGCGACGGAATGGGGACAGCTTCCGCTGGGCGAAGTACTGAACACGGGGCGCTTCGATTTCGCCGCCGCGGCGGAGGCCCCGGGATGGCTGGCCGTCATGCGTGGCGACGAGCAACCGGAAACCGAGGAATATGGGATCAGCAGCTTTGTCTTCCGGGCCGACCGGCCGTTCCATCCGCAGCGCTTCTGGAACTTCCTGCATGCCAACTGGCCCGGGATGCTCCGCAGCAAGGGATGGTTCTGGCTGGGATCGCGCCCCACTCTAGGGGGACTCTGGAATCTTGCCGGTGGTTCCGGTATGCATCAATGCGCTGGATACTGGTCCGACACCCCGCGTCAGGAACTCGTCTTCATCGGTCAGCACATGCAGCGCGACCGCATCCTCGCGTCACTGCAAGCCGCCCTCCTGACCGATGCCGAATTCGCCGCGGGCGCAGCGGCATGGACGCGGCTGCCCGATCCCTTCCCGGAATGGCGGGAAGCAGATCCTGCGTCCGCTGACGACCCCACATAAGTCCCTCCGCCGCTCCCGCCGTCTGGGCGTCATCCTCGCCCATCGCATGCGTGATACCTTTGGGCCGAGCAATTTCTGCCGGCTCCACTGACTGACGGGGTCGGGAACGGAGGCATTGTGTGCCTTTTGGAACACGCGCTGGAACCCTGATCGGGGAATCCGCTCGCCCTGCCCTGGCAGCTGGGCGCGTGAAGACCAAGACTAATCGACCCGGATGAGACCACGCTGGATGGCGACGACGACGGCCTCGGTGCGATCGTTCACGCCAAGCTTGGCATAGATTGATTTCAGGTGTGCCTTGGCTCCGTCTGCGGTGAAGCCGAGCACGGTAGCGATTTCCTTGTTCGACAATCCCTTGGCGAGCAACTCGAGCACTTCGGTCTGCCGCGCGGAAAGCGTTGGCTGGGCACGGCCTTCCGCGGCGAGACGCGCGACCATTGCCGGAACCCAGCGCTCCCCGCGATGGACGGCGAGGATGGCCTCCACGAGGTCGCTGGGACTGGCACTTTTCAGAATGTAGCCACTGGCACCAGCCTCGAAAGCGCGGCGGATGTCCTCGTCGGCCTCGGAGGTACTGAGCATGAGCAACCGCGCTGCGGGATCGGCGGCTCGGATGCGGGCCGCGGCGGCCGGCCCGTCAAGACGAGGCATGCGCACATCAAGGAGCGTCACGGCGGGTCGATGCGCCGCATGAAGGGCCACCGCTTCTTCACCATCGGCGGCCTCGGCCACCACAAGAACGCGCTTCTCGAAATGCAGTACCGCAGCGAGCCCGGCACGCACGACATGATGATCGTCCGCAACGAGGAGCCGGATCGGAGCGGGGCTTTGCTTCATGACGGCATGGACCGGGGCGCGGTCAGCGTCAGCGTGGTGCCCCGCCCAGGGCCACCATCGATTGCAAGGGTGCCACCGAGAAGACCGGCACGCTTACGCATGCTCCCAAGGCCGAAGTGAGCGACGCCAGCTCCCGTCGATCCGCCTGGAGCAAAGCCACAGCCGTCATCAGCGATGGCCAGCACGACCTCACGGTCAGTGCATTGCAGATCGATGCTGATGTGCCTTGGGTTGCCGTGACTGACCGCATTGGTCATGGCCTCCTGCGCAATGCGGATCATATGGTGCGCCATCGGTTCCGGGAGAGGCGGAGCCGATCCCCGGACCTCGATCACCGGACCGCCGCCCGCCGTCATGCTAGCTGCCAGTTCATGGAGTTCCTCAGCCAGATCAGTCCTGTCACCCGGATCA
>CAZSDE010000251.1:3516-5849 GCA_964605435.1 uncultured Akkermansia sp. | reverse complement strand
GACGCCAGCCCACCACCGCCGCGGCCCGTCCAGCCGCATGGATCCTGACACCGCTGGCCACCGAACCAGACTGGTCCCGCCTGACCCCATGGCACGGAACCCTCACCAGCGAAGAGTTTACCAACCTGATCGATTCCATTCTTACCCACAAACCAGGTGCATGGTTCACCCACATCCAGATCAGACCCGGCGAAGCCCTGATCCGTACCGCCTCGCGGGAAGCGGGGACCGGACACACCCACGTGTTCCCCTTCGCGTCGCATGCCACTCCTTCCGCTGCGGCCGCCCGGTTCTGGCGGCGCGCCGAGGACCTCCCGCCCACCTCCCCCACCCGACCCCTCGACGGCGTCCGCATCGCCATCGATCCAGGACACCTCGGTGGACCATGGGCCGCCATGGAACAACGGTCGTTCCAGCACAGGGACTCGCCACCCATCAGGGAAGGCGACCTCACGCTCGCCACCGCCCAGTTGCTCAAACCGCGCCTTGAAAGGCTGGGCGCGTCCGTCTTCCTCCTCCGCGAATCCTCCAGCCCGCTCACTCCTCTGAGACCTGCGGAACTCGTCGCCGCCGCACGCCAGAGCCTGGCCGCCGAAGGCCGCACCACCACGGAAACAGAAGTCATCCGCGAAGCCGAACGACTTTTCTACCGGACCGCCGAAATCCGCGCCCGCGGGCACCGCGTGAACGCCGAACTCAAGCCCGACCTCGTCGTCTGCCTCCACTTCAATGCCGACAACTGGGGAAATCCCTCATCCCCCACCCTCGCCACCACCAATCACCTTCACCTCATCGCTCACGGCTGCCTCCTGCCCGGCGAATTGACCCTCGACGACCAACGCCTCGAATCACTCCTCCGCATCGTGCAGCGCATCCCGGACACGGAAATTCCCCTCGGCTCCGCCGTGGCCAGAAGCATGGCCGCCGCCACCGGCCTGCCAGCCTTCCAATACAGCGGCGAATCCGCCCGCCAGGCCCCCGGCGAACCGTACCTCTGGCTCCGCAACCTCCTCGCCACCAGAGTCTACGAATGCCCTGTGATCTTCCTCGAACCTTACGTCATGAACCATCCCGAGGTCATCGACCGGATCGCCGCCGGAGATTACGAAGGATTGCGCAGCACCGCAGGCAGAACCATGCCGTCCCTCTTCCGCGAATACGCCGACGGAGTAACAACCGGAATCGCCGACTACTTCCTCCGCCACCGCCCCATGCTCGCGTAAGATCACCAGATCACTCTCAGAGCCTGATGCTCTCGCCAAGAATGTGCCGCGCTGCCTCCGCCACATCCTTGTCGCCCCGACCCGACAGATTCACAATGATCAGACTGTCCTTCGGCATCGCGGGAGCCACCCGACTCACGTGCGCCACCGCATGCGCCGTCTCCAGAGCAGGAATGATGCCTTCCGTCCGCGCCAGTTCCTGAAAACCAGTAAGCGCCTCGGCATCAGTCGCATAGGTGTACTCAATCCGGCCAATGTCCTGATAGTAGGCGTGTTCCGGACCAACAGCCGCATAGTCAAGCCCGGCACTGACGCTGTGGGTCAACTGAATCTGACCTTCCTGATCCGCCAGCAGCCAGGTCTTGGTCCCCTGGAGTACCCCCAGCCGACCGCCCTGGAATCTCGCCGCATGCCTACCCTCCGTAATACCGTCCCCACCCGCCTCAACACCCGTCATCCGCACCGAAGCATCCCCAAGGAACGCATGAAACAATCCAATGGCATTGCTGCCGCCACCGACACAGGCCACCAGCAGGTCCGGCAACCGTTCCTCCCGCTCCAGAATCTGCCGCCGCGCCTCCACCCCGATGATCCGGTGAAAATCCCGCACAATCATCGGAAAGGGATGCGACCCGAGCGCACTCCCAAGAATATAGTGCGTCGTCCGCACATTCGTCACCCAGTCGCGCATGGCCTCATTGACCGCTTCCTTGAGGGTGGCCTGACCAGACGTCACCGCCCGTACCTCCGCACCCAGAAATCGCATGCGCGCCACATTGAGGGCCTGTCGGCGCATATCCTCCGCCCCCATGTAAATGACACATTCGCAGCCGAACCGCGCCGCCACCGTGGCAGTCGCCACTCCATGCTGCCCAGCCCCCGTCTCCGCAATGATCCGGCGCTTCCCGAGCCTCCTTGCCAGCAGAATCTGCCCGAGCGCATTGTTGATCTTGTGAGCACCGGTATGAAGGAGATCCTCCCGCTTCAGGTAAATCTTCGCTCCGCCCAGCTTCTCCGTCCAGCGCTCCGCAAAATACAGCGGCGTCGGCCGACCCACGTACTCATGGAGCAGGCGGTCAAGCTCGGATTGAAAGGCAGGGTCTGCCTTCG
>CAZSDE010000251.1:1151-3427 GCA_964605435.1 uncultured Akkermansia sp. | reverse complement strand
TGAGGTAGTAGGTGGGTGCAGATGCGATGGCGCGGATGACCCATCCCGCCTAATGCCAAGCAGCCGGGACTTCAAAGGACATTATTGCGGCGAACCCGCCGCCGGCGCATCCTGCCCGGCTGGCTTGTCCGCAGGCTGCGCCGCCGCCTTCGCCCGCGCCGCCTCGATCTGCTCGCGGAACTTCGGAATGCGCGCCGCAATCGGTGAACCGGGGGCCGCCTGCTCCGCTTTGGCCAGAAACTCAAGGGCCCGATCGTATTTCCTCGCATTCGCACACATCCGGAACCGCTGCATCTCAAGACGCTGGGCAGCCAGAGGCGAGGGCTTCCGCTCGTCAATGAGCCTTCCCACAATCGCCAGACATTCCTCCAGATCGCCCTTCCCGGTCGCCGCAGCCAACGGATCCACAATGCTGTCGAACAGTTCCTGAAACTGCTTCTTCGCAACGAAATCATCGGCTTCCGCACGCACCGCATCCAGCTCGCGTGCCTCACGGTAAACACCTCCCCTCAGCTTGCCCGGCAGAGACGGATCCACCGAAACCGCAAACCCCACCGTCTGCTTCACCAGGATCTGTGCCAACAGCCCAGCCCGCTCGCCCTCCGCCGCCACAGCCATCTTTGCTTTCAATCCAGCCACCACACCAGCCTCGGCCGACCATTCGCCTACCCGCGCCACAGCTTCTTCCTGCGTCTGCACCACCGCCGGGGTACCCAGCAGCGGCTCACCAGTTCGACTGTACACCACCACAAACGGAAAATCACTGACACGGAGCGACTTCACCAGCTCGCCATACAGAGCATTCTCCTCAGGCCTGTTCTCATTCGCGGCCCTCACGAGCAATCCCTCACGCGCCACCCCGCGCAGCAACGCCTCCGACTTCATGAGCGCATCCTCGACCCCCGCCGGGGTAATGACCACGCAGAGATACTCCGCACCAGAGGGCATCTCCGCCAGACACTTCGCCAAATCAGCTCCGGCAGCCGACGGCAATTCCTGCACCGACCCTGCCGGCCCCGGCACAGATCCCCCTTTTTCTTCCTCCGCACTCACCCAAGTCGGCAGAAAGGCTCCAGCCAGCACAACGGCAACAAATCGGGAACAGATCATCATGGCTCAAAATGCACTCAGGTCATAAATAGTTTGGGCCCGCCAGCAGAACTGGCGAGCCCAAACCGAATCGTTATCGCAACAATTAGGCGCGCTTGCGGCGGGCGAGGAACCCGAGAGCCACGAGACCCGAGAGAGTCGTCGAGGTCGGCTCAGGAATCACACCACCGAGGACGAACTTCTTCGAATTGTTGGCGTCGCCAGGGAGGATCTGCGCGTCGATCCACCCAGGGATCGAGACAACTCCCGTAATGTCGGTGGCCGAAACCAGCGTCACGTTGTCGTTGAGACCGGTAGGACCATCGTTGAGCGGAAAGTTCACCGATGTGGAGAACAGACCTTGCTGGGATGAGGTCAGTGAGCTCGTTCCGTTGTAGAGCCACACGAAAATCTTTTGGTTATTGAACTTATCGTGTGCGGACTCACTTTCTGTAGGAGTAACTGAACCAGCCACTTTCCCTGGCTTTGCAGTGGCACCAATACCGACCGAACGAACACTGCCCGTACCGAACTCCACGAAGCTCGCGATCGGATCAGCGACGTTGGAGACAGTTCCAATCCGAATGAGCGAACCGTTCGGGACAAGCGTCGTCGCATCTGATGCGAAGACTCCTGGACCAGTGGCTGGGCTCGACAAGGACATTGTCGTAGCGCCCGCAGTCAGCGGGAGCATCAGAGCAGTAAACAACAATACTTTTTTCATATAGGGTGAGGTGATAACGTTAAGGATTCAGAGTGTCAAGGAGCAATGGGCTCTGCAGGAACCGACCAGACGAACCCGGTGGAAGGCTTGCGTACGAGAAGGAAAGCAGAACCTTCCTTGAGTTGCGTGTTGGTGGCCTCATTAAAGTCTTCGTCCACCCAAGCTTGCGCTGCGCCATCATCGTAATGGAAGTAGTTCTTCAGAGCACCGTTGGATTGAGCAATACGAACCAAGTCAGCTGCGGAGATCTCCGATCCTGACTGAACACCGCCGGTTGATGTCTTGAGACCAGATGCACCAAGGGTGAAGGACGAACCAACCGCACGGGTCACTGCCATCACGTTCAGGCCTGGCTGAACCGGAAGAGCGGTCGGACCAGTCTTGACGCTACCAACGCGAACGAAAGACAGCGGAGCGGCGAGTTTGCGGACCACAAGCAGACCCTGCTGAGGAGGAATCACAA
>CAZSDE010000251.1:0-1073 GCA_964605435.1 uncultured Akkermansia sp. | reverse complement strand
CTCATTGAAGTCTTCATCGACCCATGCGGCGGCAGCGCCGTCATCGTAGTAGAACACCTTCGTGATTTTCTTGGAAGCACCGTCGAGGATCCGGATTTCATCAGCAGCAACGATTTCCGCGCCGGACTTGAAGCCAGCGCTGTTCGTGGCACCGAAGAAGTCACCGATGGTGACGTGCTTGCGGATGCGGACGTTGGCACCGGAGGCGAGGCCGTTGCTGATATCCGTCGCAGTCGTGATCGAGTTCGCTGTGTTGGAGGTGATCGTCGACCAAGCCCCCGGGAACCCGCCGGAGGAGACTTCCACGTAGAAGCCTGGACCGTAGGCACCAGCCGTCAGCGGGGTGCCGGCGAAGTTGATCGTGGTTCCGGTCGTCGTGGAGGTGGCTCCAGCGAATTCGACTTTGTTGACGAGGGTCGGAGCGATGAAGGACAGGCCGGAGGCGCTGCCGTTCACGGTGACCGTGATGTAGCCGACCGGATCGGTGACCGCGGTCTGGGCCTTGACTCCGACTGCGGACGCGATCGAAAGCGCGCCGATGAGGATGGAGAGTTTGTTTTTCATGGGATGGTGAGGTGGGATTTTTGCGTGGGCTGATGTGAAATTAGGGGATTCGTGGGTCGATGTAAAGAATTTCGTGCAAATTTTTCAGGGATTCTTCCGGCCGGTTTCCGGCGGTTGTTTTTTCTTGTTAGCGATTTGATGATCAATTGGTTGCGGATTCTTTTGGTCTGATTGAGGGTTGGCTGCTGACGGAGATGGTGGCGACTGAGACGGGTGATTTCTGAGGTGGAGTCGCCTGATGAAGCGGCAGTGAGAAGCTGATTTACTGGGTTCCGTCGCGGCGGCGGAATTTCTCGCCGATGCGCTGGAAAATGGTGCGGCGGGGAGGGGATTCTCCGGGTGGGTAGCCTGCGGAATCAAATGGTACATCCTTCTCATAGGCTGGCAGCACGACATCGCTGGTGTCGCGGTCCGGCTTGAGGAAGAGTTCGGCATCGGGACCGACCACGGTGCGCTGGGTTTCTGATGCGGTCACATTGACCATGTCATCGGACGAATCGATGATGCGG